>JBBKWK010000163.1:0-24797 GCA_037968915.1 Pontixanthobacter sp. | reverse complement strand
ACAGGGGCAACATCATAGCCAGCGGCCTGCGCCTGCTGCGCCAGCATTTCAGGGTCGGAGCCGATGCTCGATTCGGCCAGGGCCCACAATAAAGTAGAGCGAGTGCCCGACCGGCAATAGGCCAGCACCTTTCCTTCGGCAGAGGCAAGCGCATCGGCCATCGCGCCGACCTGCGGTTCCTTGAAGTCTCCTGAAGCGATCGGGATTGAGACATAGTCGATGCCCTTCTCCCTCGCCGCCTGCCGTATCAGGCTACTGTCCAGCTGACCGGGCTCCTCTTCATCTGGTCTGTTGCAGATAATCAGGGTCACACCAGCTGCGCGGGCTAATTCAATATCGTCCAGCGATATCTGCGGACTGGCCATGACTGATTCGGAAAGGCGGCGAAACTGACTCATACTATATTGTCCCGTGCAATTAGGCCCCGTTTCTGCGCCGAGGGCGCAAATCACGCAACCCAAAGGCGGTCAAACTATGCAAAAACGTCACTTTTCTGTGCCAAACATGAGCCTTAACTTAAAATGTTCGCGCAGGCATGGAATTTGCGCTATGATTGAAGTTTCTTTGGTAGGAATTCAGACAAATAGTCTGCTCCTACCGTTAATGTCAGATACGCATTCCGTCCGCGTTTCGACATGGTGATTACCGGACGGCGTGACGAAGGTACGAATTTTATTATGGGTTACGACAAAGGGCGCCGGGGCCGGGGCCGCGACAAGCGCGATGGTTTCGGTGAAGAAAGTTTCTCCCCATTCGGCGGCGAATCTCAAGGTGGTTTTGGCGGCGACAGCTACGGCGGTGGCGGCGGCGGTGACCGTTACAGCGGCGGTGGCGGTGGTGACCGGTTCGGCGGCGGTGGCGGAGGAGGCGGTGACCGCTTCAGCGGCGGCAATCGCGGCGGCGGCAGTGCTGGCGGCGGTGCAAGCCGGATGCCTCCACAAGTTGTCGGTACTGGCAAGGGAACGGTAAAGTTCTTCAATTCGCAAAAGGGTTTCGGTTTCATCCAGCAGGACGAAGGCGGAGAAGATGCTTTTGTGCATATCAGCGCTGTGGAGCGCGCCGGATTAGCCGGTTTGGCCGAAGGTCAGACGCTTGAATTCAACCTGGTTGACCGGGGCGGCAAGGTTTCCGCGCAGGATTTGCAGATAGTAGGCGATATCATTCCCGTGACGGATACGGGCGGCGGTGATCGCAGCGATCGCGGTGAACGCCCTGCCAGCGGCGCACCGCAGCGCGAGCTGACTGGTGAAAAAGCCACTGGCACCGTCAAGTTCTTCAACGCTATGAAGGGCTTCGGCTTCCTCGTGCGTGATGACGGCCAGCCGGATGCTTTCGTGCATATCAGCGCGGTGGAACGCTCCGGTCTGGAAGGAATAAACGAGGGCGAACGGTTTGAGTTCGATCTCGAGATTGATCGACGAGGCAAGCACTCGGCGGTTAATCTTGTGCCCGTTCAAGAGTAAACCTGCTTGCAAGACATTCGGCAGATTGCTGGATAATTGCCAAAACATAAACGACGCAAATGGCGGCCCCGGAAGGGTCGCCATTTGTCGTTCAGACGTCTAGTAAACTGCCTTAAATGCCCAATTCAAAGGAACTTGCGATGGCTATCACTCCGCTCATGCCTGTCTATCCCCGGTGCGGCGTGCGGCCCGTCCGAGGTGAACATTGCCATCTGATCGACGAGGATGGGACGCGCTATCTCGATTTCGCTAGCGGCATCGCGGTGAATTTGCTCGGCCATTCCCATGAAGGGCTGATCGGCGCCATTCAAAAGCAGGCCGCAACCCTGATGCATGTGTCGAACCTGTATGGCAGCCCGCAAGGCGAAGCGCTTGCCCAGCGCCTCGTCGATCTGACTTTTGCCGATACGGTATTTTTCACCAATTCAGGCGCGGAAGCAGTGGAATGCGCGATCAAGGCAGCGCGCGCCTATCATCAATCGAATGGCAATCCCGAACGCCATGAATTGATCACCTTCAAGAACGCTTTCCATGGCCGGACAATGGCCACGATTAGTGCCTCCAATCAGGAGAAGATGCATCACGGATTCATGCCGTTGCTGGCCGGTTTCAAATATTGTGAGTTCGATGATCTCGAAGCAGCCACGGCGCTGATAGGACCGAAGACTGCCGGTTTTCTGGTCGAACCGATCCAGGGCGAGGGCGGCATCCGCCCAGCTTCCGAAGAATTCCTGAGGGGGCTGCGCGCACTGGCTGACGAACATGATCTGATGCTGGTGCTGGATGAAGTGCAATGCGGCGTCGCGCGCACAGGGACCTTTTATGCCCATGAGCAGTACGGTATCGATCCCGATATTCTGGCCACGGCTAAGGGCATAGGCGGGGGCTTTCCATTTGGCGCCTGCCTCGCCACAGAAAAGGCTGCGCGCGGCATGACTTTCGGGACGCACGGGTCAACCTATGGGGGCAATCCACTGGCGATGGCGGCGGGCATGGCGGTGCTGGACGCGGTCGGGAACGAAGAATTCCTTGCCGAAGTGCGCGACAAGGGCGAGCGCATGCGCAGCCGCCTCGAACAGTTTATCGGCAATTATCCCGATCTGTTTGAACTGGTGCGCGGGAAGGGTTTGATGCTGGGCGTGAAAATGAAGGTCGAGCCGCGTCCCTTCTTTGTCCATCTGCGCGACAAGCACCAATTGCTGACCGTTGCTGCAGGCGACAATACCTTGAGGTTGCTACCGCCGCTGGTCATCGGCGATGCCGAGATCGACGAGTTTTTTGACAAACTGTCTTCCGGCGCGGCCAGCTATGAAGTCCCGCAGGCAGCTTGAGAGAATGGCCAATTTTCTCGATCTGAGTGACGCTGGCGGTGATGCAATCGCTGCGATGTTGAACGACGCACAGGACCGCAAGGCAGCCCGTGCCGGTTGGCCTAAAGGCCAGGTGGATGATGATGCACCGCTTGCGGGCCATGTGCTAGCGATGGTGTTTGAAAAGAATTCCACCCGTACCCGCGCCAGTTTCGACATTGCGATGCGGCAATTGGGCGGCAGCGCTCTGATCCTCGATTCAGGCACCAGCCAGTTGGGCCGAGGCGAAAGCGTGGCGGATACAGCGCGCGTCCTCAGCCGGATGTGTGATGCGATTATGCTGCGGACGCACGATCACGCCAAGATCGAAGAAATGGCAAATTATGCCACTGTTCCGGTAATAAATGGTCTGACAGATCGGTCGCACCCGTGCCAGATCGTCGCCGATCTGCTTACTATCATCGAGCAGGGAATGCCGCTGCCGGGCCTCGAACTTGCTTGGTTCGGCGATGGTAACAATGTCCTGCATTCAATTTTGGAGGCGGCCGGATTGATGAAATTCAACGTCCGTGTGGCGACGCCTGCGGATTTTGAACCCGAACCTGAATTCGTTCAAATGGCTCGGAAGGGCGGGGCCACGGTTACGCTGACACAGGATGCGGCGCAGGCGGCCAGCGGCGCGGACATTGTCGTGACGGACACTTGGGTGTCGATGGGACAGGAAAATGCCGAGAGCAAGTTGGTCGCCATGGCCCCTTACAGGGTGAATGAAGCCCTGATGGCAAAGGCAAAACCGTCGGCGCGGTTCCTGCATTGTTTGCCTGCGCATATCGGGGACGAAGTTACCGAGCAGGTCTTCGAGGGTCCGCAGTCGGTGGTGTTTGATGAAGCAGAAAACCGCATTCATGCCCAAAAATCGATCCTGCTGTGGAGCTTGGACAAATTATAACTTGTTTGCGCAAGCAATGGACGGACTTAAATTCGGCGGGGCAGGCCCTATATTCCCGCGATGACTAAACCTTTAGAGACTTATTCCGACCGCTTGCTGCACTTCACCCTGCCCGACCGCGATGCGCGTGGCCGGAGCGTGCGACTGGACAATGTCGTCGACGAAATACTGTCTGCTCATGATTATCCGCCGGCGATCACACATCTTCTGGCCGAAGCCTTGGTGCTCGCGGCCTTGCTGGGCAGTTTGTTGAAAGACAACGCAGGCCAACTGACTATGCAGGCACAGACAGAAGCAGGCGTCGTCAAATTGCTGGTATGCGATTACCGCGCTGGTGAACTGCGCGGATATGTCGATTTTGACCATCAGCGGTTTGGCGAATTGGGTGCGAACCCGCCGCTCAGTGCACTGTTTGGCAAAGGCTATCTGGCGATTACGTTCGACTTGCCGGGCGACAATGGCCGCTATCAGGGGATCGTTCCATTGGAAGGCGAAACCCTCGCTGCAGCGTGCGAGGCATATTTCATCCAATCGGAACAATTGCCGACGTTAATCCGGGTTGGCGCCAGGCAAGATGCCAAAGGCTGCATAGCGGGCGGCATATTGGTCCAGCATTTGCCTGATGGAGAGCAGGGGCGGGAACGGTTGCATGCCCGGCTCGACCATCCTGAATGGGAGCATGTTTCGATTCTCGCAGGAAGCACGCGCTACGATGAGCTGGTTGATCGCGACCTGTCACTCGAAGCCCTCGTTTGGCGTCTTTTCCATGAAGAAGATGAAGTCAGGGTTGAACCGGGCGCTGAACTTGGGCGCGGGTGCCGTTGTTCATCGGATCATTACAGCGATGTGATTGGACGTTTTCCAGAAGCAGAACGTCTCGAAATGCGCGATGACGATGGTATTATCAAAGTGGATTGTGCGTTCTGCTCGAAGGTATTTCCGATCCATATCTAACGGCTCACCGTCCGAGAGGCACGTTTTGCCCACGTTAAGGTCTGTGCTATACTAGGCGCACCACGATCAAGAGTGCCACGCATGTTTTGTTGGAGTTATTATGATGGCGAAGAAAGGTTCACTTGGCTTGCGGCCAACGGCGTTCCTCGCCGTTTTGCCGGCCATGCTGTTTCTAGCCCCTGCATCAGCGCAGGCACCCTCGTTGGCGATGCTTGACCAGCTACAGCGCGGCGAGTGGGAATTGCGGTTCCGTGATGATACGCGGCCCCGCAAGATTTGCCTTCGCACCGGCCGCGAACTGCTTCAACTGCGTCACCTTAATCGCAACTGCAGCCAGTACGTGGTGGATGACAAGCCGAACGAGGTAACAGTGCAATATACCTGTGCCGGAAGCGGCTATGGCTTGACCAATATTCGCAAGGAATCGCCAAGCCTGGTGCAAATCAACGGTTCTGGCCTGGTCGTTTCGCGCCCCTTTGATTTTACCGCTGAAGCCCGGAGAATAGGCAGTTGCCGGTAAACTTGCTGGACCGTGCAACTCTTCCCATTGCCGAAGTCTTGATTTCCGCCTAGCCCAGTCTCGATGGGAACGGATAAAAAAGCCCCGGGGAAACCGGCCGTTGTGTTGCTTTCAGGTGGCCTCGATTCGATGGTCACCGCAGCTATTGCGCGGGAGAACGGCTTTCAGCTCAATGCCCTGACAATCAATTATGGCCAGCGCCATTCGATTGAACTTAAGTCCGCGCGGCGTATTGCTTCCCATCTCGGCGCGGACCGTCATGTTGAACTGCCGCTAGATCTAAGCACCTTCGGCGGATCGGCTTTAACCGACAATATCGATGTTCCAATGGACGGTGGCGGCGGCGGCATTCCGGTTACTTACGTTCCTGCGCGCAATCTGGTGTTCTTGTCGCTTACGCTTGCTTGGGCTGAGACTCTCGGCGCGCGCGACATCTTTATCGGGGTCAACGCACTCGATTACTCCGGTTATCCGGATTGCCGGCCGGAGTTCATTGCGAGCTTTACGGAAACGGCGCGGCTGGGAACCAAAGCAGGCGTAGAGGGGCGAGGCCTTACAATACATGCTCCGCTTCAACATATGTCCAAAGCTGATATTGCTCGGGAATCGAGCCGACTGGGTCTTGATCCCGGCATGAGTTGGTCTTGCTATAATCCGACTAAAGACGATCGCGCCTGCGGGCTGTGCGAGAGCTGCCGCTTGCGTCGCAAGGGGTTCGCTGATGCCGCGCTTCAAGATGGGATAGAATATGCCAACACCGCAAACTGACTCAATCGAAACCACGACACCTGAGATGCGGGATAGGGAAAATGAGGCGGTGCCCGCTTACAGTTGGTACGCGTTGTTTGTTCTCGTGTTGGTCTACGTTCTCAACTTTGTTGATCGCCAGATACTGTCGATTTTGGCCAATGACATCAAAGCGGACCTTAACCTTACGGATGCCGATCTCGGATTTCTATACGGGACGGCTTTCGCGGTATTCTATGCCCTGTTTGGCATTCCGCTGGGGAAATTGGCGGATAGTTGGCACCGGGTAAGGCTAATGACCGTTGGATTGGCGCTTTGGTCGTTAATGACCGCAGCGTCCGGCTTCGCGAAGAACGGTGCAATGCTGACATTCGCGCGGATCGGCGTGGGCGTTGGGGAAGCGACTGCAAGCCCATCGGCCTATTCACTCATTTCCGACTATTTCCCGGCTCGGCTTCGCGCGACAGCGCTGGCAGTCTATTCATCAGGTTTGTACATCGGGGGCGGGATTTCCCTGCTAATCGGCGGGTTAGTCGTTGAAAACTGGAATTCGGCCTATCCCGGAGGTGGGCCATTGGGACTGGTTGGCTGGCAAGCTGCTTTTATTGCCGTGGGTCTGCCCGGTTTGCTGTTGGCCCTATGGGTCTTGACGATGCGAGAACCGGTTCGCGGCGCGATTGACGGGATCCCCACTCCAAAGGAACCGCACCCATTTCGTGGTTTTATTGCGGAGTTATTTACGGTCATCCCGCCATTCACAATTATCGGCGCGGCCCGGCGCGGATCTATGGCCCTTGTTATCAACTTAGCTGTGCTGACGATGTTTTGTGTTGTTGGCTGGTTGCTTTCGGACTGGCTGGATTCAGGTGAGGGAACATTCATTTCCTGGATTTCGGACCAATGGCTGTTTCTTGGTGTAGGCTACTACTCGGTGTTCAGTTTCGCGACGGCCTTGAGAGCTCGCGATTTACCGACCTTCCGACTGACGTGGGGATCACCAGCGTTTCTTTGCACGATCTTGGGGTATGGTTTCGTGGCCTTTATGGCGTACGCATCGTCTTATTGGAACGCCCCATACGCCGAACGGGTTTTTGCCGTGAGCAAGGCCGAGTTAGGTGTGTTCTTGGGAGCGCCCAGCGCGGTGGCAGGTTTCCTGGGCGTAATCGGCGGCGGATGGATGGCCGACTATTTGTATAAACGCCACGCGGCGGGTCGTATCTTCGTGGTCGTGTTCGGCTTGTTGGCGCCCGTTCCGGTAGCGATATTGCTATATACCACCGGTGATTTGACCCTGTTCTACATTCTGGCCTTTATAGCGCAAATGCTGTCGGCCTCGGCGCTTGGAGCAGCTGCGGCGACGAGCCAGTCCCTGGTCCTTCCCCGAATGAGGGGCGTTGCAACTGCCACGTTCTTCTTGGCGACAACCTTGGTCGGTCTGGCGCTCGGGCCTTATACGGCTGGTTATGTTTCAGCGGCCAATGGTGATGATCTATCACGCGGCGTGTTGGCCACCCTCTGGGTCGCACCAATTGGCTTCGCACTGCTCTTGGCGGCGATCAAGCTGGTGCCGCAAGCTGCGGCTACTCTTATTCAACGGGCCACGGATGCCGGTGAGCAGGGACTTAGGCAGGCTTAAGCACTCCGCACGCGATGCGGGCGCCAGCATTACCTGAGGGGTTCGTCATGTAATCGTCTGCATCGGCATGGATCACGATGGCTGTGCCGTCTGCGTCGAAAAGCCATGACAACACTTGAGCTCGATCATCGTCGAGATCGACGGTAGCTGAAGTGAGGCCGCTGCTGATGACTTCCAGGTTCGGCAAGTCGCCAAGATGACTTCCGCCGGAACTTAGCGATCCATGGTCTTTACCTTTTGGGTTCAAATGCCCGCCCGCCGACGAAAAATCGGGGCCCGTGCAAGCGCCAGTGGCGTGCAGATGAAAGCCATGGGTTCCCTCTGGTATGCCCGTTACTGCCACAATTAGTGAAAGCTGTTTGCCGCGACCGAGCAGTTGAACTGTTCCGGCTGGCACCCCATCAGCGCGCGTCAATGTAGCGCCCGCGTGTCGTTCTGTAGGCAACTCAGCGACTGTGGAACATGCGGTAAGTGCGATGGTGCTGATGGCGAGGGCGAGCAAGAGGCGTTGGGGCATCGGAGTCTCCTAAGGGTGTTCAAGACACTCTATAGTCGAATCCACGAAAAAGGGACCAGATTGCTCCGGCCCCTTCTCGATTTTTATCGCTTCCGCGAAACTTACATGCCCGAACCCGGACCGTAGGTAACTTCCACGCGGCGGTTCTGCAGTTCGCGAACACCGTCGGCAGTTGGAACACGAAGTTGGGTTTCACCAAATGCTTCGCTGGAAATCCGCGTGCCCGGTACGCCCCGGCCCGAGAGATACTGCGTAACGGAAGAGTTACGACGCATCGCCAAACCTTCGTTGTAGCGCATGGTACCCGAAGTATCGGTGTGACCAGCCAGCATGACTGATGCGGTACCGCAATTGCGATAAGCCGAAACAGCATTGTCGAGGATGGTCGCCGCTTCAGGCGTGATGTCCGACTTATCCCAGCCGAAGAACACGATGTACGGGCCCTTGTTGCAAACTGGGGGAGGCGGCGGAGCTGCCACAACCGGCGGCGGCGGCGGTGGAGGTGGTGCCACAACCGGTGCTGGCGGTGGCGGTGGAGCCTCACCACCAAAGTTATATGTCAGTGTGCCCATGATCGAGTGTGAGCGGAACTGTGTTTCCAGATCACGGCCCGAAGTGCCAATTAGGCCAAGATCAGGGGCGGTGAAGAAACGATAGCGAAGTCCAACGTCAACACTATCCGTTAGTGGAGCGCGAACGCCAGCCAGCAACTGATAGGCAAGACCGCTATCGGAATCGTCGACAACACCCCTGCTAGATGTTGAGACGGTCGCGTTAACATCAACACGTGCAACACCAATACCGCCACCAACAAAGCCTTGGAGCCCGTCATCATCACCGAAATCGAACAAGCCATTCAGCATGAAGCTCAGTGCGTTGGCTTCACCGTCAGCGGCGTAAGTTCCAGTGCGAGTATAATTAGTCGAGCTGAAAGGAAAACCGGTGGAACCGGAAGACATTGATGTAATATCAGCTTCACGGTAGCTGGCTTCTGCTTCAAGGCGGAATGCCCCAAAATCATGACCAACCACACCGCCGAAATCGGCCCCTTTGTCCAAGTCTGCAGAGAACGAATCCGCTCCAGCATTGACATCAAACTCCATGTCCTCGACGATCATTGGTCCGCCGCCGACTTCCACGTACCATTGGCCGTCGCGGGCGAGTGCAGGCGATGCGAGGGCCGTAGAGGCCAGCGCCATTCCTATGACGAGTTTCCGCATTATGAAATTCCCCTTATATTGTAAAAATAAATCCACCGAATGGCGGTTTCCTAACTTTTCCGTTGGGAAGTGGCAAGCAGGCAATGGTTCTAAACTGTTGCAAGAAAGCATCGGTTGCCCCCATTTTGTTTAGATTTGCCTTCAAATCACTCCTACAGACAATCGAAACGCGACATAGCCGCGTTAGTTCCCATCATAATACAGGCAATATTCCAACATTGCTGAGGGTTTCGCTCAAATTGCCAATTGCGTGACGTGCTTCTGTTTGGGCAACCTGTCTGCCAGGGGTATAGCTGGCGCGGCGACACTCTGCCAGCCATTTGAGAAAAAGATTTCCTGTTTGCTCGTTATGACGGGGAATTAGTCAGAATGTCGCATTTTCGCTTTTCCATGGCCGCTCTTACTTCCGATATTGGGGCGCCCAACCAAGGCGATCCGCAAATCTTTGTCTGGTTTGGCATTATGCCCTTCCCATTTGGGCCCTGAGCGGGGGCTTGCCGAAACCGCGGCCTGCGCAAATCAGCCAGGTCCGCCATTCGCCAGTCGGTGCCACTTGCTCGGCCCGGGCCCATAATTTCCAATTCCCATAATTTCCAATTTAAGCGTAGTTCATTCTGTTCCGTTTGCGACAGTTCCGCGAGGAAGATCTGTCGTTCCTCGTCCTCCAGCGAGAGCAGCAGACGGAGCCGGTCAATTTGCGTCGCCGGCATCCTTTTTTGGCCCTATCCGGCTTTTTCGGCGCTATCTGGCAAGTTTCGGTCGAGCTGGTGCTGTCCTGCGCCATCAGTTCCTGTGCCGCTTTTTCCCGGGCCCGCATCGCGTCAAGTTTGGTGTTGATCGAGGCGAGCATTTCGTCCTCATCCTTGTCAGCGCGCAAGGCCTTCTGGTGACTTAACAGCGTCGCGGTGCGTGGTCAGCAAGCGAAACGCTGTGGTATTATCGAATTTCCGGTGGCTCTTGGTCTTGGTCCCATCCAGCTCACCATTGCGGAGACGGTGGAGCAGCGACATTTCCAGATTGTCATACCCTTCGCGCAGTGCATCGAACCGTGCGCCGCGAAAATCGGCATCTTCCCGGCGCAGTTTTTACACTGTGCTGGTAGGCACTTTGGCCTTGCGTGCAGCGGCTGAGGCATTTGAACTTTCTGCCAACGCGGCGAGGAATGGCTCACGCCAAGCGGGAGTGTTCCGACCACGCGCTGCGAAGCCGGGCGATGATGTCGCCATGATGAGATACCCGTGCTGAAATTGGAGGTGCGAAAGCGCCGGTCCATCCGAATCGGTCTATTGCGATGCTCCAAATACCTAACCAAAGATCGTGACCATGTCAATATAAACGTACCAAATAGGTTATTTATATTGACATGGTCACGATATTGTCTCGATCCATGCTTGCGACAGGACAATGGCTGCCCTAATCGCGCAACTTCTTTCAGGGAGGCTCCCTTGCTGCGCGCTTTGTATAATTGGACCATGGACAAGGCGGCCCACCGCCACGCGATTTGGTGGCTGGCGCTGTTTGCCTTTGTCGAAGCGAGCTTTTTCCCGATTCCGCCGCATCCACTGCTCGGGCTGATGTGCCTCGCCGAACCGAAAAAAGCTATCCGGTTTGCTCTGGTTGCCACGTTAGCTTCGGTCGCGGGCGGTATGCTCGGCTACCTCATTGGCTGGGGCTTATACGACACTATCGGTACACAATTGCTGGCCGTGCTCGGCCTGACCGAAAGCTTCCCGCAGGCGGTATGCTATCTAAACGAGTATGGTTTTTGGCTGTTCGTCGCCAAGGGGGCCACCCCGATCCCTTTCAAACTGCTTACGATCACCGCTGGATTCATGGGAATGAACCTTGGCCTGTTCCTGCTCGGCAGCATTGTGAGCCGGGCAATCAGCTTCATGATCGTAGGCGTGCTGTTCCGCCTGTTCGGGGCACCGATAAAGCGGTTCATCGACAAATACCTCGGGCTTGTCACAATTGGATTCATTGTACTGGTGGTTAGCGGTTTTCTTGCGGTGACCATGCTTGGCGGCGGCGAAGATGCGGCGCAGGGCAAATGTACACCCTCCGCGTCATCGGTAGCGGGCTAGCCTCGTTGAATAGCCTGACGTTGCTTCCCGCACTATCGGCCGCTCGCCGCCAACTGTAGCGCTGCAGGATCGTGAATCTCGATAAACTTGTAGCCTCGGTCCAATACCCTGACTTGCTCCAGATCGCGCAGCACCTTGTTGACCGTTGCACGGGTGACCCCGGCCAGTTCGCCGAGCTCTTCCTGGCCAATGGCAATCCGCGACGGCTGGGCGGCGCTGCCTGCTAGATTTGCCAGCATGGCCGCAATCCTGCGCGAGGCGCTGCCGCGGCGCAAACCTGCTACCACTTCGAGCATTTCCTGCAATTCCTCTGCCAATGCACCAAGTATCCGCCGCATCGATGCAGGATCACACGCCAGCACCGCCTCAAACCGCGCACCGTCAATCCAGCGCAATTTTGCCGCTCCGCGCGCTACCGCATCGACCACTCGCCGCCGCCCGGAAAACAGGGCTAGTTCGCCATAGGAATCGCCGGAACCGAGCACGGCCAATGCTCGAAACTGACCCTCGGTCAGGAATTGCCCGACGGTAACGCGTCCGCTTTCGATCAACCAGAAGCCAGTTGGCGTATCGCCGCGCTGCTGGATAACAGCCCCATCGGAAAATGCACGGACCGGTACTGCGCGGCGCAATCGCTCACGCAGAACCGGTGCGAGCTGTCCGAACAAAGTCGGCGCCACCATCGACCGGCCAGACGCGGAAGCCGTCGCATCCAAATGTAAAGTTTCTGACATTTCTAAGCCGATCGATCCGCTAGGCAAGTGGCTCGCAAGGAGAGAGATTGCCATGCCCACTTCGACCATTACCATTTTGTGCATCTATTTTGGTTTTGCGCTGCTTGAATTGTGGCGCTCCAACCTGTTCGGCAAAAGCGAGCAGACCCGCGATGACGGTATTGTCGAGGTAGTCAGTACAGTTGTGCTGCTCGGTGTTACTCAGCCTGTAATCCTGCTGACGGCAGGCGCGATTGCCAGCTTCGCTGCCCCGCAATGGCAGGGCGCGCTTGCGAACATCAATATCTTCGCCGCAATTGCGTTGTTCCTGGTGCTAGACGATATGACCCAATATTGGTGGCACCGCGCTTCGCACAGCTTTGCATGGCTCTACAATCTCCACCGCGCCCACCACAACGCCCGCTACATGAGCATCCGCCTCGTTTACCGGAACAATCTGTTCTATTACCTGACGATGCCGGGTATCTGGCTGTCGGGCCTGCTGGTCTATCTCGGTCTTGGCTGGGTTTATGTAGGTTACATTGTGGTGAAACTTCTGGTGATTACCGGGGCGCATAGCGATGTGGCCTGGGACAAGCCGCTCTACGCTGTCAAATGGCTGTCTCCGCTAATGTGGGTGGTCGAACGGACCATCTCGACCCCGGCAACGCATCATGCCCATCACGGCCGCCATGCGCATGATCCAGCGGTGCAATATAAGGGCAACTTCGGCAATTTGCTGTTCTTCTGGGATGTGCTGTTTGGCACTGCCAAGATCACCCGCACTTTTCCGGTCAGCTACGGCGTCGAGAATTTGCCCAAGGCCACTTTGGGCCAGCAATTGGCATGACCGCTGTTTGCCGAAGGGACTGAGCCGGATCATGAGGCTGCAATCCCTGAGGCAGCCTCCTAATTCGCGACTGTGCCGCCAGCATCGGCCAGTAGAGCCAGCGTTACCGGATCCTTAGGGCGCAATTTTAGCGCAGCTTCAGCCTCGACCCGGCCGCCATCCATATCGCCTTGCGCGAACAGGGCTGCAGCAAGATCACGGCGGACGGGGTACCAGAACGCAGGGGGGTCGGAAAACACGGAGAAATCTTCGGTTTCTTCGATCTCGGAAGCCTTGCGGAATGCTGTCGCAGCATCGGCATACCTGCCTTCCATCATGGCGAGCCGCCCGATCAGGACTTCGCGGGTGATGCCGATCATCTGGTCAGGAGCCGGAGACTTGTCTTCATCACCGGAAACAATATCCACGTCCGGCAAAGCAGCGATCTCTTCCGCCAGTCCGTCCTTGTTGTGCTGGAAGGCATAGGCCTCGCCGCGCGCATAGTGCCAAGCAGCTTTCAGATAGGGCAATTTCGGTTCGGGCAGCGCCAGAGTGGACGCCGGATCATCAAAACGCGCCACCGCGAAATAGCCCGCCGCAGACAGCAATTGCATGATCGGCGACCCGTCCTCGCGATCTTGCGTCGAAGCCACCAGTGGCCGCGCCAAAGTGAGGGCGGTCCGCGAATCTTCGGCCATCATTGCCCCGCCGAGCCCGAAGATCACATTATGTGCATGATACGGTAGCTTGAACACCCCGTGTTCGCCGCCATGGCCGAGCCGCGCTGCATTATCCTGGTCAATCCGCACGGCGCGCAAATTGGTATCGGCGGCATCCTGATAGCGGCCAACCCAATACCATGTATGCGAAGGCATATGCACCAAATGGCTGGCTCGCGGTGCCAGATCAGCTAGCCGGTCGGCGAACGGCTCTGCCTTGGCCGATTGGCCCGCAATCTCACTGGAATGAATGTAGAAATGGATCGCAGGAGTACTTTCGGGCGTCCGCGCCAGAACCGGTTCGAGCAGATCCATCGCGCGGACTGCAGCCGGTTTCCACTCATCGTCTTCGCTCGCAGCGACCAAAGATGCGTCGGCGGTCAAAACCTGAATTGTGTCGTCGGAGGGATGAATTGCAGCGAGCTTTTCCATTGCCTTGTGGAAGGCCTTGTCGCGCTTGTCGGCATCGCCGGTTTTGTAGCGCTGGATCAGGGCTTTGGTCAGATCACGCTCGCGCGGGGTTCCGGAAGCTGCGGCCATTTTCGCGGCCTTGCGCGCCAATACCAACAATGGTTTGCGGGCGCTCTTATCACTGCCGTAATTCAAGGTTGGGCCAGACATAAAGGCCTCACCCCACAGGCACATGGCGCAGCCCGGATCGAGCCGGACGGCTTCCTTCATCGCATCGATCGCGGCCTGATGGGCAAAGGCTGCGCCCAGTTCCATGCCGTTGGAGAAAAACGCCTGCGCTTCGGGTACTTCGGTGGTGATGGTGAATCCGCCGCTACCGTAGCCTGCCAGCAACGATGTCTGCTCCTGCTTGACCATGTCCGCCATATCGTGCTGGTCATCGATATGGACCGCTTCGGGCGCAGCCGAGGGTTGCGCAGCGTTGGATAATTCAGGCTGGTCCTGCGCGACAAGAGGGTATGAGATAGTCAGCGCCATTGCACTGGACATCAACCGGATCATGGAATTCGAAATCATCAATTATTCCCCGCAACTTGACCCGCGACGTGGCTGACATGCCGCGGGCGATGAAGCAAGGTGAATGATTGCGTTAGATAATTCCGACGGTCTTCCCGGCCCGTTCGAACATGCCCAAAATCGTTTGCACTTCTTCCGCGCTATGTTCGGCGCAGAGCGAGCAGCGCAGCAAGGTCATGTTGGCAGGGGTCGCAGGAGGGCGTGCCAGATTGACATAGAGGCCCTCTTGCAAAAGCGCCTCCCACATCATCGCGCCGCGTTCCAGATCAGGCATGATAACCGCGATGATCGCGCTTTGCGGTGTATCGGTACCGAGCTGGAAACCAAGATCCTTCAGGCCGCCATGCAGCGTGCGGGAATTTTCCCACAGATGCGCCCGCTTGTTTGACCCGTGCATTAACTTGCGGACCGAGGTTGCGGTGCTGGCCACTACGCTGGGCGGCAGGCTGGCGGTAAACACATAGGGGCGGCAAACCAACCGCAAGATCTCAAATTTCGGGTGGTTTGAAACGCAGAATCCGCCAACCGTGCCAACGCTCTTGGAAAAGGTACCGATGATGAAATCGACGTCATCAATCACGCCGACTTCTTCTGCAACGCCGCGGCCATTTTCGCCAATAAAGCCCATTGAATGTGCTTCATCGACCAGCACCATGGCACCGTTTTCCTTGGCAATGCGGACCATTTCCTTGAGCGGGGCGACATCGCCCAGCATCGAATAGACCCCTTCAAGTACTACCAGCTTGCCAGCGCCTTCGGGAATGCGTTTCAGGCGCTTTTCCATGGCTTCGATATCATTGTGTTTGAAGGGCACGACCTCTGCATTTCCCATCGCGCAACCATCCCAGATGCTGGCGTGGCTATCGATATCGAGGATGATGTAATCACCCTTGCCCGCAATCGCGCTGATGATCCCCAGGTTGGCCTGATAGCCGGTGGAAAAGACCATCGCGTGGTCCATATCGTAGAATTCCCGGACTGCGTCTTCGCATTCCTTGTGGCCTTGGAAAGTCCCGTTTAATACGCGGCTGCCGGTGGTGCCGGCCCCAAAATCGGACATCGCCTGTCTGCCCGCCTCGACTACATCCGGATCGAAAGTCATCCCCATGTAATTGTAGGTGCCGAGCAGGATAGTGTCGCGGCCGTTGCAAATTGCGCGGGTGGGTGAGAGTACCTTTTCCATCACCAAACTGAACGGATCCTCCATCCCAGCGGCGAGCAATTGCTCGCGCTGCTCAATCAGCGGATCGAATTTACTCAACAGATCGATGGCTGAAGCCGACGTACCTGTGGCCGCTGCGTTTGGCGGAGTGGTGACTTCGTTCATGGTCAATTCTGCAACGCGTTGACGGCATCGACCAGCTGACCGTAATTTTCAATATCGGCTTGCTGGTTCATGGTGATGATGATGTCGAATTCATCCTCTATCTCGGCAACGAAATCCATCACGGTCAAACTGTCGAATTCCAGATCGCCGACGAAAGTTGTGCCGTCTACGATCGTGACTTCGTTTTTGTTAAATGGCTTTATCAGCGAGCGGATGGAGCTGTCGACTTCGGCGCGGTCCATGCAGGTATTTCCAATCTTTCAAGTTGCGTAATTTGTGGTTTGGCGCAGCAACTGCCATGCAATTGCGGCGGAAAAGCGGTTTGTATCACTGCTTGTCAAGGCCGAGCGGCACTGGCAAGCCCCTGAAGGTTAGATCGGGTCCGCTTAACAGGGGGCGATATTGATGGATTCTGAACCGGATAAGCCGGACTTGCCAGAAATGGACGCTGCTGAGGAATCTGCAGTTGGGCCATCTGGCGGCATGGCGGCGCAGCGAGTGTTCTCCGACAATGCGATCCATATGATCCGCACTGCGCAGATCAATACACTAACCCTGTCGCAAATGGCGGACCAGAAGGCGTCGATCCTGATGGGGGCGACGTTTCTGGTCTTCTCCCTGTCGATCACCCGGTCGTTGACCGGTGAAATGCAGAATTCCCTTTTGCTGCTCGCAGTATTTTCATTTCTTAGTTCGGTATGTGCCGTGATTGCTGTGGTGCCGGCCATCGGTAAGCCAGGCAGCAACAAGGCCAATCGGGACTTCAAGCCAAACCGGCTTTTCTTCGGCCATTTTACATCAATAAGCGAACCCGAATGGGCTGACAGCCTATTGGATGACATGGTGGCAGACGAAGCGGTTCTGCGTACGATGATGCATGATTTGTATCAAAATGGCTGCGTGTTGCAGCGCCGGAAATATCGCTTCCTCGCGCTTGCTTACCGGATTTTTATCGTCGGACTGTTCGTGACGTTGTTGGTGTTTGCGCTAGAATTCGTCAGTGCGCGGTAAGATGCGCAGGTTCGGGATTGAGCAGTCCCATCACCACCCGCATGAATGGCCCGATGGAAACCGGCTTGGATAGATACCCTTCAGCACCCACATCGCGGATCTTGTCTTCATCACCCTTGCCGGCATAGGCAGTCACTGCCAGCACCGGAATGCTTGCGAGCGAGATATCCCGCTTCAATTGGCCAATCAGTTCCATGCCGGAAATGTTCGGTAATTGGATGTCCATTATTACCAAATCGGGATAGAATGCGCGGGCTGCATTGAGCGCCAATTCGCCATCGGCGCAGGGCTCCACCGCAAATCCGGATGCTTTCAAAACATCGCAGAACAACTTTCGGTTTAAATCGTTATCCTCGACAACGAGGATTCTCTTTGCCACTGACCCACGTTCTGGCCCAGATGCATTTGCTTCCTCAACCAGAAGCCGCCCCCTATTTTTAACCCGCACAACACATATGCGTTAAGCAGGAACCTGACAATCACGAAAGACTCCGAATATTCTGCACACCTTTCCAGCGACCCGGAATCGCTGGCTTTGTCCGCGCTCGCCTGGGTGCTGAGCGAGCAATCGCGGGCGGAACGGCTGCTTTCTTTGACAGGACTAACCCCCCAAGTGTTGCGCAATAACCTCACCGACCAATCGGTTATGGCGGCGGTGTTGGAGTTTCTGGCGAATCACGAACCCGATCTGGTGTTGGCGGCAGATGCCCTGAATGTCTCGCCCGCGACCCTGATCGCTGCTCATGAAAGCCTCTCCAAATGAGAAACCCAATATGACCCGCCCTCTGATTATTTCCGATTGTGACGAAGTGCTGCTGCATATGGTGGCCCATTTTCGTGACTGGCTGGGGGAAAGCCAAGGAGTGACCTTCAGCATGGAGGGTAACAATTTCGCCAATGCGATGCGCTGGGATTCGACCGGGAAGCCGGTGGAGGAGCGCGACATCTGGCGGCTGCTCGGCGGGTTCTTCGACACTGAAATGGACCGGCAATTGCCGATCGATGGTGCGATTGCCGGGATCAATGCAGTTGGTGAACATGCCGATGTGGTGATCCTGACCAATCTGACGGACGAGCGGCAGGAACGCCGCGCACGGCAATTGGCCGATCATGGCATCCACGCACGGGTATTCACCAATCAGGGCCCCAAAGGGCCGGCCTTGGCCGCTATCCTTGAGGAATATCAACCGAGCCGCGCGATTTTCATCGACGATTTGCCGCAGCACCATAAATCGGCGGCCGATATCGTGCCCGAAGTTCTGCGACTGCATCTGTGCGGCGAACCGTTGCTATCAAAACACATTGATTGCGCGCACGAGGCAGGTGATGCCCATGCCCGTATCGACAGTTGGGCAGAGGCGACCCCTTGGTTGCTCGCCCATTTGCAACAGGAACACCTTGAACCGGAGAATTCATTATGAGCGCCGAAGCAAAATTGGCCGAATTGGGCATAGCTTTGCCCGCCGCCGCTGCCCCCGTGGCCAGCTATGTACCCGTCGTGGTTCACGGCGACCTGGCGTTTGTCTCCGGCCAGCTGCCCTTCGTGGATGGCAATTTGGTGATCGGGCGGCTGGGCGAAAATGTCTCGCTGGAAGAAGGTATTGCTGCGGCAAGAGCGTGCGGTTTAATGATTCTGGCGCAATTGCGCGCGACCGGAATATCACTTGATCGAGTGGCGCGGATCGTCAAACTCGGGGCATTCGTCAGTTCGACGCCGGAATTTTCAGACCAACCCAAAATTGCCAACGGAGCATCGGATTTGATGTTCGAGGTGTTTGGCGAGATTGGCCGCCATTCGCGTGCCGCTGTCGGAGTGCCGGTGTTGCCGTTGGGGGCCGCTGTGGAAGTGGATGCAATCATTGCTCTTAAACCCGATTGATCGCTGGCGCGCACCGCCTCCGCTGGCCAAGCGGATCAGCTGGATGCGCGAATGGACCTTTGCCCACCGAGGGCTGCATTCCGTGGGCGTGCCAGAAAATAGCCCCTCCGCCTTTGCCGCGGCAATTGCCGCCGGGCTCGGTATCGAATGCGATGTCCAGCGTAGCGGGGATGGCCGTGCGGTCGTGTTCCACGATTGGGATCTGGACAGGCTGACGGGTGACGTAGGCCCGGTTTCCGAACGCCGCGCCGACGAGATTGAGCAAATCACCTTGGCGGGCAATGGCGATCCAATCCCGTCGCTCGAACGGTTTTTGGACCAGGTCGCCGGGCAAGTCCCGATTTTAATAGAAATCAAGAGCCGCAACGACCGCCGGGTCCGCCCGCTATGCCTCGCGGTTCACCGCGCGCTGGAGGGGTATCGCGGGTTCCATGGCGTGATGAGCTTTGACCCGCGCGTCTCGCGTTGGTTCGCCCGATATTCGTCCAACACAGTCCGCGGGTTGGTGGTATCAGAGCAAAACGCCAAATCCTTGGCCGGACGTTGGCGTCGCCACAGCGCGCTGTGGATCGCGAAACCCGATTTCCTCGCTTATGATATTCGCGATTTACCAAGCAGATTTGCCGCAGCCCAGCGCCGCCGGGGCCTGCCTCTGCTGAGCTGGACGGTGCGTTCAGAAACTCACCGGGATCGTGTCGCACGACATGCCGATGCGGCGATCGCCGAGGGAGACGGTGTTGAGGGAGCCCCGCCGGAAGGGCAAAGCCAGGCGTGAGTGAGGGCTCCCTGATTGCGCGTGTGGCTGGTGGCGTTGGTTCAATTGATCGGGATACATGGGATCGACTGGCGGGCAGCGACAATCCCTTTGTCAGCCACGATTTTCTGACAGCGTTGGAGGATTCGGGCAGCGTCGGCCCCGGCACAGGCTGGGATTCGGCCCCGATTGTGATCGAAGATGCAGCGGGCACGTTGATGGGTGCACTGCCCGCCTATGCGAAGGGCCACAGCCAGGGCGAATATGTGTTTGACCATGCCTGGGCCGATGCATGGCACCGCGCCGGTGGCAGATATTATCCCAAATTGCAGATCGCTGCGCCGTTTACTCCTGCAACCGGTCCCAGAGTGTTGACCAATCACGTAGCATACGGGGTGCCGCTGCTGCGCGCGGCTGAGCAATTATGTGCCAGCAATAATTTTTCGTCTGCTCATGCGACCTTTATCGATCCGGAACAGCTGAGCATGTTCGAGCTGGCGGGATGGCTTCTGCGCAACGACATCCAGTTTCACTGGACCAACCGGAATTACGGCACGTTCGACGATTTTCTCGCTGCGCTCTCGTCTCGCAAGCGCAAATCGATCCGCAAGGAACGGGCCGCAGCAGCCCAAGGCGTTACCTTTCGCCATCTGGTCGGAACCGAGATTACCGAGGACCATTGGGATGCATTCTGGGTGTTTTATCAGAACACCGGCGCGCGCAAATGGGGCACGCCCTATCTGACGCGGGAGGCTTTTACGCTTCTGACTGAACGGATGGGCTACCGGATCTTGCTGATGTTGGCATATGAGGGGGATATGCCAATTGCCGGCGCGTTGAATTTTATCGGGGGCAGCGCGCTGTATGGCCGCTATTGGGGATGTCTGGATGAACGGCCATTCCTGCATTTCGAATTGTGCTACTATCAGGCAATCGATGCAGCGATCGCCCGCGGATTATCACGGGTGGAGGCCGGAGCGCAGGGGCCACATAAACTCGCTCGCGGCTATGAGCCGGTCAAAACCTGGTCGGCCCATTGGATTGCCGATCCCGGATTTCGTGCTGCCGTGGCCGAATTCCTCGAACGCGAACGACAAGGAATCGCGGCAGATCAAATGTATTTGGGCGAGAGATCACCATTCAAGAAAACATAGGCTAACCGGCAATCGGTAGGCCGGGTGATCAGGCAACCTTGCGAACACCAGCGTTTAACCATTCACGGGCGCGGCGCTGGGCCTCGGCAATTTCGCGAGCAGTCATTTCTTCAGAGACATCGGCGCGGCACCATGCGGCTTCTTCATGACCCTGAACGGCGGCAAGATTGAACCATTTGTGTGCTTCTATCAAATCGCAATTGACGCCATGACTGCCGGTGGAAAAGACAACGCCCAGATTGTAATAAGCAGAAATATCGCCGCCTGCAGCAGCGGCCAGGCAGTTGGCTACAAGCAGATCTGTGGCCCCATATTCTTCACCGTTGTTTGTCGGTGTGGCATCGCTCTGATCGATGATGGTCAGTTTCATAATTAATCCCCATTTTCAGCGATCCCCTTGCCGCCGATGAGGGATTTCTCGGCCCTTTATGGTCAACAAATAGTTAACGTGGGTCGAAAAAACTTTGCCTGTCTGAGCCAATTGCCCGCTTAGATGCACATATATCCATACTCTGTAAGGGCAGATACCGCATTGCTACTTGTATGGCTAAACACTGCCGCCTATAGGCCCGCCGAACGGAACAGCCTGCGTGACCGGAAAAATCCGGAACTGGATTAAGGGCCAGAACTGTACGTATTTTTTGGGGTTTGAGAGGACCAAATGGCCACTTCTGCAACCGACGAAATGGAAATCTTCGAAAAAGCGAAGAAATCGCTCGCACATGATTATGTGCCCAGTGATGACGAACCCTATATGGGCGAAGCGCAGCTGAACTATTTCAGGATGTTGCTGCTCGAATGGAAACGCTCGATCCACAATGCGTCCAGCGTCACCTTGCAATCTTTGCAGGATGGCCCGATCCGCGAAGCGGATATGAACGACCGCGCTTCCAGCGAAACTGACTGGAGCATCGAACTGCGTACCCGTGACCGACAACGCAAGCTCATTTCCAAAATTGATTCCGCACTTCGTCGGCTCGAAGAGGGTGAATATGGCTTTTGCGAAGTCACGGGGGACCCGATCGGCCTGAAAAGGCTGGTTGCACGTCCGGTTGCGACCATGACCGTCGAAGCGCAGGAAGCCCACGAACGACGCGAGAAAATCTCCCGCGACGATTGAACCGCTGGCAGTGACCCGTCCGCACGAGGTCTTCGCCTATCTGGCATGCGCGTTTAAAGCTTCATTAGCCATTCGCTGCTAACGCAATTGGCACAACGCGTTTCCGGAATTTAGCCCGGAGCAAAAATAATAACTCAGGCGAAAGGGCCTATCGCGAAGATGTCCGGTGTAGACACCCGCAATATATCACGTGACAGCCTGTTTCTGATGGCCGAGCTCCGACTGGATGGTGCCAATTCAGAATATCGGGTCAAGGTGCGGAATCTGTCTGCGGGCGGCATGCTGGCTGAAGGTGTCGTTCCAGTTGTACCCGGCAACCGGCTGCAAATCTGCCTGCGCAATATAGGCTGGGTTGATGGCGGCGTGGCATGGGTGCAGGAAAGCCGCTTCGGAATTGCTTTCGACACGGAGATAAACCCCAAACTGGCTCGGGCACCGGCCTCCGCCGACGAAACACCGAACAATGCGAATCTGCAATTCATGCGCTCTCATTCCGCTCGAATTGGCGAAGGTTCGGCGAAGACGGATAAATTGCGGAGTATCTGAATTTTCGTAAATCTGCGCGCGTTTCTGGCGTAGAGGCATTATCGGTCCTGACCAAGCGGCGACAAGCTGCTAGGCGGTGCTTACATGACCCGGCCTTTCCATCTTTCCTTATGCTTTGTAGCCGTGCTTTTGCTGACAGCTTGCGGTTCGGGATCGAACGAAAGCGAAGTCGATGTGGCCTTTATCGGTAGCAGCGGCGAGCTGTTCGAAACAGGTCTGAGACTGGCGCCTGCAGGGCAGCAAATCCGCTCGGCGACTGCCGAGGGTCTCGTTTCAATCAACCAAACTGGCGAAGTTGTTCCGGCATTGGCTGAACGGTGGATCGTTACCGAAGACGGGCTGAGTTATATTTTCCGCCTGCGAAATACCGATTGGGCGGACGGCACCCCGCTATCCAGTGCAAATGTGCGCGATGCGCTCGAACGGAACATCGAGGCGGTGCGCGGTACGTCATTGGGTCTCGATTTGGCAAAAATCGCCGAAATTCGCGCCATGACAGGCCGTGTGGTCGAGGTCCGTCTGGACAGCCCGATGCCTGAATTCTTGCAATTACTGGCTCAACCTGAACTCGGCCTGCGCCGTAACCGGCAGGGTACTGGCCCGATGAAACTTACCCGGCAGGGGGATACCGCCTTGCTCAATTCGATTTCGCCGGAGCGCCGCGGGCTTCCGGCGGAGGAGGATTGGGAAACCCGCACACGCACTGTGCGGGTTCAATCGCTTGCAGCGGAGCAGGCCGTAGAAGCGTTTGACACTGGTGCGGTAGATGCGGTGTTCAACGGTACTTTGGCCAGCATGCCATTGGCCGATACCGGCGCCCTCTCGCGCGGTACTGTCCGATTGGACGCGGCGCTCGGACTGCTGGGCATTCAAGTGACCCGCGAGCGGGGCGTACTGGCAACCGCCGTTGGCCGTGAAGCGATTGCGATGGCGATCGACCGGGATACCTTGCTCCAACCCTTCAATATCGGGGGGTGGATTCCAACCACCAGAATTGTGGCGCCCGATCTGCCGGGAGATCAAGGCAAGATCAGCGAACGATGGGCCGGCCTGTCGATGGAAAAACGGCGAGAAGAAGCTGGCCGGAGAGTTTCCGCGGCTGCAAGCCAGCCAGGCTTTACGCGGAAACTTTCGATCGCCATGCCTTCGGGGCCCGGATCGGATTTGTTATTCCGCGAATTGGCGAATGATTTGGCGGCAGTGGGGCTGACGCTGGAGCGTTCCAGCGGCAAGACCGCCCCTGATCTGCGGCTGGTGGACCGGCTCGCTCGCTATGCGGATGCACGGTGGTATCTCAACCAGTTCAACTGTTCCCTGAAACGGGGCCTATGTTCGGCTGAGACGGATGCCTTGCTGCGCCGGGCAGCGCGAACATCGGGCACGTCCGAAACCACTGCGCTGCTAACCGAAGCCGAAGCGCAATTGACCGCCACCAATGTCTATATTCCGATCGGTGCGCCGATCCGCTGGTCACTGGTGCGCGGCGGAGTTAGCGGATTTACCGAAAATCGCTGGGGGCTGCATCCCTTGTTCCCGCTGGCCTTGCGTCCCAATTAGGACAAGCCCGATTGAACTGGGAAGGAAAATAGAATGGACGAACCGCTAAACCCTCAACCGCTTCGAACGCAGAAAATGCGGCCTGAAACGATACGGCCCGAGAAAATGACATTTGAAATGCCGACCGGCAATGATCCTGTTTCGGTGCGCAAACGTATCGAGGCGATGGAACAATTGCTTGAACGCAGTTTTACCATTCCCGGCGTGAATTACCCGATCGGGCTGGATTCGATTGTCGGTCTGGTGCCAATCGTCGGTGATCTGGTGACCGCGGCAATGGGCGCGTATATGATTTGGGAAGCGAAGAATATCGGCCTGCCGAAGTGGAAGCTGTACCGGATGGCCGGCAATGTCGCGTTCGATACCGCGCTCGGCGCTGTGCCGTTGGTGGGCGATGCGTTCGATCTGTTGTTCCGGTCCAACACGCGCAATTTAAAAATCGTCAAGAAACATCTCGACAAACATCATCCAGCGGCCCGAACAATCGAAGGCGCCATCGACCAGTAGTTTCCATCGGCGTGCGCGGTCCCTATAGGTCCCGCCATGGCACGTGACATAACTTATTCCGGATATCTCGACTTGGACCGCATCCTGTCGGCGCAGCACCTGACTTCGGGCGCGCATGACGAAATGCTGTTCATCATCGTTCACCAGAGCAGCGAATTATGGCTCAAGCTGTGCCTGCATGAATTGCAGGCGGCGCGGACCCATATCATCGCGGATAATCTGCGACCCGCTTTCAAGATGCTGGCCCGGGTGGCGCGGGCGCAGAACCAGCTGATCCATAGCTGGGAAGTGCTG
>JBBKWK010000162.1:0-7897 GCA_037968915.1 Pontixanthobacter sp. | reverse complement strand
TCGACCGGCACCTGATAGGTGGCACCACCAACACGGCGGCTGCGGACTTCGACCTGCGGCTTGATGTTGTTCAGCGCATCATGGAACATCTGGATCGGATCGGACTTGGCCTTGGCCTCAACCGTGGCGAGCGCGCCATAAACGATACCTTCAGCAGTGGACTTCTTGCCGTCATACATGAGGTTATTCATGAATTTCGACAGGATCTGATCACCAAACTTGGGATCGGGTAGAATGACCCGCTTTTCGGGACGACGACGACGTGACATTTTTGCGTTACCTTTTCTGCGGATGCACCACCGGACGGGTCCGGCTCTTCATCCTAAAGCGCGCTGCCTGCGGTCTTGCAGACCCGGCGCGCACCGTTTCGCCTAATATTCGAACAGCTCTTAGTTCGGGCGCTTGGCGCCGTACTTCGAACGGCTCTTGCGGCGATCCTTGACACCCTGCGTATCGAGCACACCGCGGAGCACGTGATAACGTACGCCAGGAAGATCGCGCACACGGCCGCCACGGATCAGGACAACACTGTGTTCCTGAAGATTGTGGCCCTCGCCGGGGATATAGGAAATCACTTCGCGCTGGTTGGTCAGACGGATCTTGGCAACCTTGCGCAATGCCGAGTTCGGCTTCTTCGGCGTCGTGGTATAAACACGGGTGCACACACCGCGCTTCTGCGGGTTCTGTTCCATTGCAGGGACCTTGGACTTGGCCTTCTGAGGAACGCGGCCCTTGCGGACCAATTGGTTAATTGTCGGCATGAAGTACTCTTCACCTGTTACGTGGCGTTTACGTAGGTGGAGTGAAATAAGTCCGCAAACGCCGTCACCCCAGCGAAAGCTGGGATCGCTAGCCGCCCACTGGGCGACCGCGCGTTATACGAGCCTGAAAACACTCCACCCGGCAAAACACCGGGTTACTTTGTCGGCTGCTCCGAGAGGGAGTTTTAAAATCCCCTCCAACAGAGAAGGGCCTCATCGCAACCGCGAAAGGCCCCCGGAACATAACCGGCAATGTTCAGCTCTATTTGTCCTAGGTGGGGTCAGCCCCCGCATTGGATGGCCTGCCTTTACGGAGATTCGGGTGGGGGGTCAAGGCTACTGTGATCGGCGCGAACAACGCAAACCCTTCTTGGCATCTTATACCCGTTCCGGAGCAGTTACCTTGTCACTGGGCAGGCGGTGGCCCTTGCGGTTCGCTGGGCGTAGGCTAGGCCGTTCCGTGCGCTTGAGGCTAAACAACACATCCCGCGCCTCGCGAATTACACCGACAGCATAGCGCCGAGAAACTTGGTGCCAATTGGCAGGGGCGGCCTGCGGCCTTAGTCCTGGCGGCCAAACCGGCCCGACATGCCCAGCACTTCCTCTGCTGATTCCACCGCGATTTCATCCGCAGTGCTGCAGCCCGCCCCAAGTGCATAGCCCTTGAGGTAGCTGCGCCGGGCAATTCCGGCGTAAATCGCGCGGGTCATCTTGGCACGTTCGGCATTGGCGCCGCTCAATTGGCGGACCACACCGCGAAACGGGATCAGACCGCTGAGCAAGCCGCCGCCCATCTGCAGACCTTTGTTGGCCAGCCCATCCTGATCTGGATCACGGTCCGCATCGGCACCCAGGACTTCCTCCAGCAACATGATTTCCTGCTGGATTAGCTGACAGTCACCCACGTCCTGCTGGCCGGTCACCGCTGACATTTGATACGGCGCGGCCTGCGCGATGATGAGGATGGCGGGAATATCCTTGTTGCGCAAATTAAGGTCTTGCAGCGGTTGGGTGACGGCATCGAGCACATCTTCCGCGACCGAGTCCGTCTTCTCGCCATTTTGCGCAGAAGCGGCGGCGGGCAGGACGAGCGCAAACAAGAACAGGGTAGCGGCTTGAATGGATCGTCTCATATGCATTCCTAAAGTATTTACTGGCCTCAAGTATTTACTGGCCCATGTCCCTCACGCTGGGGGCGGCCGTGGTGCCCGCGGCATCGGGTTCCGTATCCGATCTCGCTTGTTCGCGAACAAAACGCAACTCCCGCTTCAATTCTGCTTTGTCGAACAGACGGGCCAAGCCACTACAGGCAAAGGCCATTGCAGCAATTGCGCCGTGTACCAGCGCCGCCACGCTGTAAGATGTACGGAATACCATGATAATACAAGCCGCTATCGCGCCAATCATCAGAAACTCTGCGGCAAAGATCGACACCGGACGCAACCGGCTGATCCCGCCAACCAGCAGAAGCACGGACAGCGCGAGCCATTGCACCGCTATGATCTGGGAACCGGCGCCCGCTTCCAGACCGGTCAGCGGGGAAGCAAGCGCCGGGACGAACAGTTGCATCGCCCCCAATACCGCCACTGCCGTTGCGGTGGCCACAGCCAGCCCGTCTACGGCCGTATGTTGTCTTGATGCCTGCGGAAAAACCGCCGCTGGACCAGTTTTGCCGAACAGCGCCATCAGCCCTTACCTTTTGCCGCCCATTGAACTCAAACGCTCTGCTTCCCGCTTCATAGCGCGGCCGCGATCAACCTTGTTCTGTGCTTTATCGACAGCAGCCTGAGCCTTATTCTGCTTGGACATGCCTTTGTCCAGTTCCTTGCGGCCATCTAAGCGGCGACCATCGTACTTTGCCCATTCGCTGGCGGATTTTTCCACCTGCTTGGCCCAGCGCTCAGCCTCATCAGCGTCGGAGAAATAGGTCTGGCTAGCGAGCAACCGTCGAAATTCCGCCGCAGCATTTTCGCCGCGGGCCCGCGAGCTGTCGCGCTTGTTTTGCGCTTCAACCACGTCTGCGCTGAAGCCAACCAATCCATTCTTCGCCTTTTCCAGATCCTTGAGACCTTCGGCCTCAAGCTTGCTGCCTTTATCCCAATTCTTCTGATGCTTGGCGGTCACCACGATGGGACTGTTGGCAGAGGCTGAGGGATTGGCCGTCTGAGCGTTGGCAGCGCCCGGTACCATCAGGGCGGGCAAGCATAGCGAAGCGGCGGCGATAAAGGCTTTCATTCTAATTCTCCGTAAATTAACTTGAGGCAGGCTTTACACAATATTTCAATCTATATAAGCGGGATTGTCAAAAGTTTATATTTCGATTATCCAAATTGAATGGATATTGTAACTTTCAAGACCTTTCTTGCGGCCGCTTCCACGGGCAGTTTTGCCGCCGCAGCCCAGCGCGTCAACGCCAGCCCGTCCAGCGTCACGGAGCGGATCAAGCGGCTGGAAGATCGGCTGGGCGCGCAATTATTTATCCGCGACAAACGGGGGTGCAAGCTGACACCGGCGGGCGAAAAATTCATGTCCCCTGCGCTGCAGGCTACGCGCGCTTGGGAATTGGCCCAGCACGAAGTCAGACTGCCCGAGCATTTCAATCGCACGCTGTCACTTGGCGGACAGTATTTTTTCTGGGATCGCGGTTTCATGGGTTGGCTGGCGCAATTGCGAGCCGACCTGCCTGATCTGGCCTTGCGCGTTACCGCTGGAGCTTCAGCCCGGCTCAATCGCGATCTGGCGGAGGGCTTTCTCGACATAGCGATCATCTACGATCCGATCTTCCACCGCGATGTTCGGGCCGAGCCACTCTATTCAGACGCGTTGGTTCTGGTGACGGGCGGAGAGCCGGAAAATTGGCGTCACGATTTTGTTCGCATCGAATGGGGTCAGGCATTGGGGCTGGAGATTGCGTCGCGCCTCGGCGTTGCTTCGGAAACTGGCCTGTCACTGGATCTGGGGGTGCGGAGCGCGGATTGGCTGATCGATCAGCGGATGAGCGGGTATATGCCGCTGCGTGCTGCCCAGCCGCATCTGGTCAGCGGCGATTTGTCGCTGGTCGCAGACGCTCCGCGCTTCGATTTTCCAGCCTATGTCTGCTGGCGGCGCAATTACGACCCTGATACCTGCGAGGAAGTTCTGGCAATTATTCGCGGTGGTTTTGCAAACATCGCGGCGTGATGATGCTTATGCAATCGACTCCCAATACCCCACCGCAGCGTACATTATTTATGGTTAGTTTGCTTGATTTTGGGCAAAGGGAAAATGTCTGCAAGCGTAATTATGTCACCACAAGCAGCCATTCCGCAAACGACCCAATTGCTGACATCGCGGACACCAAATTCGTATCACGAAAGCTGCCATTCAACCGGACCGAAATTGTGGCTGGAATTGGGCCGTGATCCGACTGCCCGTTTGTGGTTTGGAGAGATAGGCAATGCAGCCGTTGGTTCGGGCCAGAGGCTGGATACTGCCATATTCACCCACTCCGCCCTTCAACGCGTCACTCCCTCAAATACTTTGGTTCGATTTTGCGCTTGTCCGGCCGGAGTAACATCACCAGCGGTGTTGCAAGTAGCGTGATCCACATCATAAACCAGAAATCGTTGATATAAGCGACCATCAGGGCTTGACGGGTAACCTCGGCATCAAGAAATTGCAGCAGCGACGCGCCCATATTGCCGAACCGATCAAGCGTGCTCGGGTCCATCAGGTCGAAGCTGCTGACAGTCAAATGCTGCCCAATGTCGGCATGACTGATCTGCGTGTTGCGGCCAAGCAGTGTAGACACGATCGATATCCCTACTGACGCGCCGAGGCTACGCATCAGATTGAGCAAGGCCGCGCCATCGGTGCGGTGCTGTGGGCTTAATGTGGCGAAAGCCATTAAGTTGAGCGGGATAAACACCAAGCCCATGCCTAAGCCCTGAATAAACCCGGTGATCACGAAAGGTCCGCTGCCCATCGCCAGTGACCAGTGGGACATTTGCCAGAGGGAACCAGCGGCGATGAGCAATCCGGTGCCGACTATGATCCGCGCATCTATGATCGCCAGCAATTTCCCAGCAATAGCCATGCTGATGAGAATGCCTATACCACGCACGGCCAAGATCAATCCGGTATCAACAACCGGGTAGCCAAACAATCGCTGCAACATCGGAGGCAGCAGTGCCATTATGGCAAACATCACGATACCAATGATCACCATGAAGAATAGGCTGGTCAGGAAATTGCGATCTCCCAGCAAATCCTTACCGAACAGCGGATTTGTCCCGGTCAGCATTTGCACAAGGAACATCCATGATGCGGCAACAAAAATGGCGCTTTCGATCCATATTTCCGTGCTGTTGAACCAATCTTCCCCCGAGCCGCGATCAAGCAGCAATTGTAAAGCAGCAAGCCCGATTGCCAGCATCGCATAGCCAAACAGATCAAATCTGCGCTCGCTTTTCGGCCTGTTCGGGAGCAGCCCCCATAACAGGGCCAACGTGACAATCCCGATCGGAAGATTGACGTAAAAAACCCAGCGCCAATTATAGGTTTCGGTTAGCCATCCGCCTAGGATCGGCCCCAGAATTGGACCGATCATGATGCCCATTCCCCAAATTGACATAGCCCGCGCATGGCGGGATGGCGGGTTGATGTCGAGCATGACCGCCTGAGATAAGGGACTGATGAAAGCGGCGAAAATTCCTTGCGCGAATCGGAATAGGACCATTTCTTCAAGATTAGTCGCCGCGCCGCAAGCCATCGAAGCAACCACGAACCCGCTAACAGAAATCAGGAACAGGCGGCGCTGTCCGATCCGGTCCGCCAGCCAACCGGTGGCTGGAATGGCAATGGCTACAGCAATGATGTAGCTGGTCAGAACCCAGGTTACCGTGTCGAATGTTGCCCCTAGGCTGGATTGCATATGCGGGATGGCGACATTGGCAATGGTCGTGTCGAGGATCTGCATGATCGTCGCCAACATCACTCCGATTGTCAGAAGCGTGCGATTGCGGACGTCAACTGCAGGCTTGTCGGCCCGTGCTGGATCGACAGCAGTGCTCGCAGTGGTTGCCACGGACCTGATAACCTAGCGAGATTTGCGCTGGCGAATATCCACCGACACGTTAGCCGACAGTCCCGCTATCAGCACGCGGGGCGAAATTGAATCAATTTTGATCCGAACTGGGACCCGCTGGGTCACTTTGACCCAATTGCCAGTCGCGTTCTGCGCCGGGAGGACCGAAAATTCAGAACCGGTGCCTGCGCCGATACTGCTGATATGCCCCTTAAGAACAAGATCGGGATAGGCGTCCAACTTGATGGTTGCTGGCTGGCCGACTTCCATCCGGGCCAAATCGGTTTCCTTGAAATTGGCTTCGATCCAACTGTTTTTATTGGCGACTAGCGACAGGGCCGGTAGGCCGGAAATCATCACCTGTCCCGGGATCAGCCGATCGGTCTGTGTCACTTGCCCGTCCATCGGTGCGCGGATCTCGGTTCTCGACAAATTGAGCAGGGCCTGATCGCGGTTCACTTGCGCGGCAGCAATATCGGGGTTTTGGCCGGGTAACGCTGCGCCGGTCGAGAGCTTTGCCTTGGCTTGGGCGGCTGCGGATTCGGCAACCCTCAATTGTTCTTGTGCCTGGGAAACGGCGTGCTCCGCGGCATCGTAATCAGCACGTGTGGTGAAACCGCGGTCCCACAGTGCCTTCTGCCGCGCAAGTTTGCTTTGAGCGAACGCAATATCTTCGCGGGCGGCCCCGATATTGACCGATGTGGCGTGATAATCTGTCGTCTGTGACTGGACAGCCACTTGCGCCGAGGCAATGGCGGTTTCTGATTGCCGGATCGCAAGTTGATATGGTTCAGGATCAATCCGGAATAGCAGATCACCCTTCTTAACCTGCTGGTTTTCGGTGACAGCTACTTCCACGATCTGCCCACCGATTTCTGGAGAGACCGACAGCGAATCCTGCTGCACATAAGCATTGTCAGTTTCGGCAAATCTACCGCTGATCATCCAGAAATATCCGCCAACAATAATGATCAATAGCGGAACGATCAACATCAGTGTGGTGCGGCCCCATTGGTGCGATTTTGCCGATTCCGCGGCTGGCGCTGTGACCACTGCGTTGTCGGGCTGCTCGGGAATTCCGATGGGGCTATCGATGTCAGCCATTTTACTTGATCCGTTCTTTCGTTGGCTGATCTTCTGGTATGATCGATTGTTGCAGATTGTCGCGGATGCGGGTCAGTAATTTTGCCAGTTGGTCATGCGCCGCAGTGTCTAATCCGGACATCATGTCGTGGTGCAAATCGTCAGCCAGTGCCTGCATTTGGGCCACTACAGGCGCCGCCTTTTCGGTAAGATGGAGACACCAGGCTCGCCGATCATGCGGATCGCTGCGCCTCTCTACCATGCCGCCATCCTGCAATCGGTCAATCATCCGCGAGAGGCTAATCGGTTCCACCTCGAGCAATTCGGCGAGCGATGCCTGCTTTAGACCTGGTTCTCGGTTCAATCTGGCGAGCACGCGCCATTGCGGGCGCGTGACCCCGATCCTGCGGGCACGTTCATCGAAGGCCTTTCGCAGGATACGGCCGGTGTCACCAATCAGAAATCCAAGGCTTTCGCTCATGGGAGAAATCTAATATCAATGCTTATAATAAGCAACTGTTACTAGGTTAAATCGTCCGGCCCGCGTCCACACCTGCTTCCTATGGTCAAGGATCTGGTCACCTCTGGATCGCCTGGCATTGGGCGCAACCCGGCCGCGGCGTGATGATGCGGTAAACCACCCAGTTTCGGACATCCGGCCCAACAGCCGGGAAATAAAAGCAGCCTGTCCGCTAACGACCCAATAGCGGACATTCCGAGGGCCGGGGGTGACTGCGGGTTACGTGCCTGTTAGGTGAGACCGCTAATGGCGATCGGAAGTCGATCAGCCTTCAGGAGAGTATGCGTGCTTTTTCACACCATGGTCGGATCGAACGACATTGAACGATCCAAGCGCTTCTACGACACGGTGCTCGGCACCTTGGGTGCAGGGGAAGGGACGCGGAACATCGCCGACAGCGGCCATACCCGTCTGATCTACAATAACGGCAACGGAACCAACTTCATCGTCAGCCAGCCGATCAACGAC
>JBBKWK010000161.1:0-7727 GCA_037968915.1 Pontixanthobacter sp. | reverse complement strand
GATGCCAGAAATACCACCGCAGCCCCGTCGGTAATCTGGCTGCAATCCTGCCTGCGCATCCACCCTTCTACAACCGGGTTGAGCTCGTCATCATTGGCAAAGTGCTGGTCAGTCAGAGTCCAGTTTCGGGTCTGCGCATTGGGGTTGCGCTGGGCATTTCCGAAATTGATTTTCGCGATTTCCTTGAGGTGATCGTGATTGAGCCCGTGGCGGTCGTGATATTCCTGCGCGAGGTCGGAAAACATGGCCGGCCAGACGAATGTCGCTGCGGTTGCTTCTTGCCCAACCCATACCGCAGCGCCCAAATGGTCACCGGCAATTTTGCCCGGCACATTCCGCATATATTCGATGCCGATGACGCAGGCGCAATCGTATCGGCCTGCCTCGATATCGGCCATCGCAGCAAGAATTGCGAGCGACCCTGAGGCGCACGCCCCCTCATGCCGAGAGGCGGGAATGCCGGCGAGCGAAGGGTGAACATGCCCAAGGAAGCCGCCAAGCATCCCTTGCCCGGTGAACAGTTCGCCCACAAAGTTGCCGACGTGTGCCACTTCGATTTCCTGTGGATCAAGCGACGCGGCGGCAAGCGCGCCACTGACACCGTCTGACAGGAGGTCGAAGATCGAGCGGTCAACGCGCGAGTAATTCTGCGCAAAGTCGGTCTGGTGACCGCCGAGGATGTATACCGCTTGTCCCATTGTGCCCGTCCTTACCCGATCTCGCTTATGCCGCTAACTCTTCAGAACCCGCCCATACAGCATGGGTTCCGCTGCAGATACGGTGCGGCAGGATAATCTGGCAGACCGGCCCTGCCTCGATATCGCGCGCATCGAAGATGACGCATTCTGATCGGTCCTGCACCATGTCGGTCACGAAGCTGACGAGATAGCCGTCATCCTCGGCAGTTGCACCTTTGCGCGGGATGAAGGGAGTCTCCGAGCCGAACCGGCCTTCGCCAAACATCACCCTGGTGGCGGTGCCTTGTTCCAGATCGTGCTTCACCAGGCCATTGAACAGGAACCACCCTTTTTCGCCATGCGCGCTGTAAACATAACGGTGCTTGCGGCCATAATATTCCGGGTTGAGCGTGCCGAATTCGACGTGTTCCTCGTCGCAAATGCGCGCTTCCACAGTCTCGCCGGTTTTCAAATTGAAGCGCCAACGATGGAGGTGGGGACGCAGCGAATGCAGATCGATACCGGCACCGATCAACTGGTAGCCGTCTGGCATGGTATCAATCGGCGCGGGGAAGGGATTTTTTTGGTGGTATCCTTCCAGAACAAGCTCATCGCCCTCTTCCCAGCAATTGGTCCAATGCAATACGTAAGTAGGTTCTGCTTCAAACCACATCACATCTTCAGCCGAACCAAAGCGCGGTATGACAGCAAAGCGCGCTTTCATCGATCTGTCGAACTGCGGAATAAAGTATCCGTTCTCCAACGCTGCCGGAACCGGATAGAGTGGGAAATCGTTCAAAACGGAGTAGTTGGGCGAGATTGCCATGTCATGCGGCAGACGCGTGCCCGGCAATTCGATCGGTACATAATGCTTCAGCACGTTGTCGGGGCCGACGACGCCGTAATGCATATGGGGCGCTTTATCGCTGTAATTGAAAAACATCATGTCGCCGGTTTCGCCGTCCAGCTTGGGGTGCGCAGACAGGCCCTCCACAGGAGTCCAGCTTTCGATACCCAAGGTCTCCAGGCTGACCGGATCGAGCAGATAGCCGTCGCCGCATTGCCAGAAGGTCGAGAGGATTTTGCCGCCCCGCACCAAAACATCGGTCGATGAGCTGTCTTTCATGTGCGACCCGATGCCGCAACCGGGGCGTTTCGACTTTTTCGGCGGGACCGTGAACCCGGCCCACAGTGCTTCGCCAGCTTCAGCTTCAGCCTTGAATCCGCTCGTACGAATGAAGCGGTTTTTATACTCTGCCTTGCCGTCGGCAAACCGCATCATGTGCAGCATCCCGTCGCCGTCGAACGGATGATACCGGCCAATCGGTTGGTGCACGGGGTTTTCCGTATTGCGGACATAGATGCCGTCGATATCGGCTGGGATCGTGCCGATCACCTCCATGTCGTCAGCGTCATATTCCTGATAATTCGGCGTCCAGGCCCCATTTAGATAGGGATGATCCGAAGGCAGAAGCGTGTGTCCAATGTCGTTGACGAGCTGAGGCATTCGCATGACTTTCAGGTTGGTAAGGTTATGCAAGTGATACGTTCCGCCTCTGTGATGTCAAGCGCGATGCGCACGGCGAAGGCCCCTTCAAAAACCGTGGCAACCCGTGCGAGCGCGGGTGATCTGCCATTTTTGGAAGTTCGGACATTATTCGCGCACCGGCGGCGCAATGTTCTGGCGGTCAGAAAACCAAAGTTGTGGGTGGCCGAAATTGGTCCACTGGCGGACAATTCGTTTCAGATTACAGATGTACCGAATTGCGCAAATTGGGCACATAGGAACTGGACAGCAGCCCGCGTGCCGTAGCCTCAGTCTACAAGTGCAGGGGAAAGGCAGTATGAATGCAAATAGGCCTGATGTTCGGGCATGTTCTGCACTAGGAAGCGGATCGACTTTTCAATCTCGTCCAGCTCACTTTTGGTCTTGGGATTGGCGATACCGTCAGCCATGACATTATGCCCGTTTGTCGTTTCAGGACAGGCCAGTAAGAATGCCGCTATGCCCTTGTAACCCGCACCAATTCCAGAGATTGACCGGCCAAGTGTCGAACAATTCGAGCGCGACATCTATTGCTGCGCTCAGCCAGTTAACATGCGCGGGATTGCAAGGGATTGGGAGCCAGTGGCGGCCCGGCTTGAATCGCCTGAGGCGTTCGCCCGCTGGCTCAAACAAAGCGTCGGGCAGCGCGAAGTGCAGAGAATGGCGGGCAAGTTTGCCAACGATTCTGCATTCTTCTACCATGATGATCTGATTGATGTGAATTTAGCACGTGGCGCGATGGATTTTGGTGAATTCGTCGACACAATCATGCGTCCGGCGTCGGGTGAAATGCAGAAAAGCCTGTATTCGCAAGGCACATAGCCAGCCAACCTCTCTGCGAAGTTGCGCGATGCGTTGCGGTTTCCCTAAGCGCCGACCAGCGGATGAGCGGGTCGCGGACCTATATGATTATGGCGCTTGGTGACCGGGAACGGACCATCTCGGACTGGCGCGCCCGGCATGGGGACGACTGGGTTGATCAGATGTTGCTTGGCGGAATGCTGACCTGCGCCGAACATGGCTACAGAATGATTGTGGAGCTGGTCGACACCCATAATGACCATATCCGGCGCGAACTTGGCGCGGCAATCGCTGCGCTTCAGCCTGACGGGGTAATCCTGACACCGCCGCATTCCGATAATAACCGGATCACCAAACTATTGGAAGAGCGCGGGATCTGCTTCACCCGTATCGGGTCACGTAGAGTCGATGGCGGGATGGCCGTAAGAATGGACGATCAAGGCTCCGCCAGAAAGGCGACTGAACATTTGCTGGAGCTGGGCCATAGCAAAATCGCGATGATTTCCGGCTCTGACGAATATGTGTTGAGCCAATGGCGGATTGACGGTTGGCGCTCGGCGATGGCGGTCGCCGGACTATCAGCGGACGGCCTACTGGCACCGGGTGATTTCAGCTATGTTAGCGGCTTGGCTGCAGCGCGCTTGTTATTGGGGCGGCCCGCGCGGCCAACTGCCATTATCGCCAGCAACGATCAAATGGCACTGGCCGTGATGGAGGTCGCGCGCGAAATGGGGCTAGCGATACCAGACGAGCTTTCGCTGATCAGTTTCGACAATACGCCTGCAGTGCGGTTCAGCCAGCCCGCATTGACGGCGATCGACCAACCCATTGCCGAGGCGACCTCCCGCGCGGTGGAGTTGCTGATCGAACAAAAGAAAACGGGGCAACGGCCGGACGGTCCGGTGCTGGTGGAAGCGGAACTCATCATTCGCGATTCCACCGCAGCACCGCCAGTTTCCGTACCTACTTCCTGAAATGACCGGAGCGGCGTCACGCCAGCATTCCCGTTTCCTGTTTCTGTATGCGCTTGCGGCGGCAGGAGGATCAGTCGCATTTGTGCCGTTCATCACCCTGCTGCTGCCGATGCGAGTGGCCGCGCTTGCCGGATCGCAGGATATCGAGTGGCTGGCCTATGTAAGTCTGGCCGGTGCGCTCGCGGCCAGTATTGCGAATATTTCGTTCGGCTGGCTAAGCGATGTGACGCGGAACCGGCGCGGCTGGATAGTGGCCGGCCTGATTCTGTCGAGCCTAGGCCTGATTTCGATTCCGGCGGCAACCAGCCTTGGAGCGTTAATTACCCTGGTGGCGGTTTGGCAGATCGGCCTGAACATGATGCTCGCCCCGCTGGCCGCATGGGCAGGCGACTGCGTGCCTGATGCGCAAAAGGGATGGCTGGGCGGTCTTTTGGTTTTTTCGCCCGCATTCGGAGCGCTCGCGGGCGTATTGGTGACTTTGCCGGTTTTCGGCACACCCGATACGCGCCTGGCAGTCGTTGTAGTGATGGTTACCGTGATGGTACTTCCTGCGCTGTTGTTCGCACGGCCAACGGACATGCCGCAACTTGTGACAGCAGTGACTTCTGCGCAAAAAAAGGCTGCCGACAAAGCGCATCCAAAAGGTTCGCCGCGCAGCCGATCTACGATCCAGCGGATGTGGATAGCCAGGCTGATGATCCAGATTTCGGAAGCGACCTTGTTTGCTTTTCTGCTATTCTGGTTCCGCTCGGTCGATCCGTCGCTGGATGAAAAATTTACGGCGCGCATATTCGGCATCGTTTTGGTCGTCGCAGTGCCGGTGGCGCTGATAATTGGCCGGCTGTCTGACCGGTTTGAACGGCCATTCCTCCCGCTCGCGCTACTCGCCGGTATCTCCACCTGCGGACTGTTGGTGATAGTATTGTCCGGATCGATTATATGGGCGGTCGCGGGCTATCTGCTGTTTAGCCTGCCTGCCGCGGTTTTCCTTTCTCTCCATACTGGACAGACGCTCCGCGTATTGCCGAGACCGCAACGCAGAGGGCGCGATCTCGGCCTCTTCAACCTGACCAACACGCTGCCATCGATGATCATGCCGTGGCTCGCATTGGCTCTGGTTCCAGTCTTTGGATTCACCGGTCTATTCGCGGTACTGGCCGTATTTGCTCTGCTTGCCACAATATTGTTGGCTGCTCTGGCCCGGGAAATGCGCCCGATAACATGAATGGGGTTGCTTCGAGCCGGAGACCGTGCCAATCATTCTTGTGAACGTTCACAGTAATTCGCGAAGCGCCACGCCGCGAGGGGATAATTTCATGTTCAAGCGTCTGTCGCTATCTGCCATCTGCTTGGTCTTGTCTGCTTGCACCACGGTGGACACACAAAGCTCGGCAAGCACTGCCGATTTTGCGATGCCGGCGGCAGCCAGCGCGAATTCCGCCGCCGAACGCCAGATCACTGAATTGCTCGCCGCAATGAGCCTGGAAAACAAAGTTGCGCAGTTGATCCAGCCGCAAATCAATTCATTCACCGCAGAGGATATGCGCCGCTATCGCTTCGGCAGCTATCTCAACGGAGGGAATGGCGGCCCCTATGGGGACGAATTCGCTCCCGCATCCGAATGGCTCAAGCTTGCTGACGAGATGTGGGATGCCTCAACCGCGCCGCTCCCCGGCGGCGAACCGGCCATCCCGTCGATTTGGGGCACCGACGCGGTACACGGCCACACAAATGTCAAACAGGCAACGATCTTTCCGCATAACATTGCGCTTGGCGCGACCCGCGACGCCGAACTTGTCCGCCGGATAGGTGCAGCGACAGCGACAGAGATCGAAGTCACCGGGATTGACTGGAATTTCTCGCCCACGGTCGCTGTTGCGCGTGATGACCGCTGGGGTCGTAGCTACGAAAGCTATTCGGAAAATCCGCAACTGGTTGCCGAACTTGGCGCTGCGCTGGTCGAAGGCCTGCAGGGCAAGCCGGGTACAGTGGACTACCTTGGACAAGGCCGCGTTATCGCAACCGCAAAGCATTTCTTTGCCGATGGCGGGACCGATCAAGGCGTAGACCAAGGTGACGTAAACGGCGATATTGACGAACTGAAGTCGATTCACGTCGTACCATACCCGATGGCAATCTCCGCCGGGGTTGAGACGATCATGGCCAGTTTCAACTCAATCAACGGCGTCAAAATGCACGGTAACAAAGCCTTGCTTACCGACGTCCTACGCGGCGAGCTCGGCTTCACAGGTCTAGTGGTCGGCGATTGGAACGCGCACGGCCAAATCGAAGGCTGCACGGTGTCGGATTGCCCGCAAGCGCTGCTCGCTGGGCTCGACATCTATATGGTCCCAGACGATTGGAAGGCCCTGCATGCCAATCTTGTTAGTCAGGTGCAAGACGGTACCATCCCGATCGAACGACTGGATGAGGCGGTCGCGCGGGTCCTCCGGGTTAAGCAGCATGCCGGATTACTCGGCTCCGATGCGCTAAATCCATCGGCGCGGCCCAATGCAGGTCAATACGATAGGCTTGGCATAGCCGCGCATCGCGACATTGCCCGCGAAGCGGTCGCCAAATCGCAGGTCATATTGAAAAACAACGGCGTGTTGCCGATCAAGAAAGATGCGTCGATCCTTGTTGCCGGCAGCGCTGCTGACAGTATCGCACAGGCGGCCGGCGGGTGGACGTTGACCTGGCAAGGCGGGCTCGAGCTGACCAACGATTATTTCCCCGGCGCAACTTCGATCTGGTCCGGATTGAACGATGCGGCACAGCAGTCGGGCGGGAAAGCGGTCCTGTCGCAGGACGGATCATACAAAGTCAAACCTGACGTTGCGATCGTTGTCTTTGGCGAAGAGCCCTACGCCGAATTTGTCGGCGACAAAAAAACTATGGTGTTCGCTGATGAAGAAGGTCTGAAGCTGCTGCGTAAATTCGAAGCAGAAGGTATCCCTTCAGTGGCGCTGTTCCTGTCGGGGCGGCCGCTTTGGATGAACCGTGAGATTAATGCTGCGGATGCATTTGTCGCCTCGTGGTTGCCGGGAAGCGAGGGTGCCGGCATCGCCGATATACTTTATGGGAAGCGCGACGCCGTCGGCCGACTGTCATTCAGTTGGCCAGCCTCTTGCGGTGGTGCGCCGCTGAACGGACCCGATGGCGCCTTGTTCCAGTTCGGTTTTGGCCGATCGCTGACAGACACGGCATCCCTTGCAAAACTGGATGAAAGCTGCGGCTATTTGTCTGAAGCCAACTTTGCCATCTGGTATGATCTGGGCCGGATGTCTTCCGGGATCGTCGCGACCGCAGGCGGCACCAACCTCGTAAATCTGCGCGGGGAAGCGGGCGGCATAGTGGCGCGCGGCGTAGATTATCAGCGGCAAGAAGATGCACGCGAAATCACCTTTGGGCCGGGTGCCCGGCTAACTCTGTCTCAAGAAGGCCAGGGACAAGGCGGCTACCGTATCCTCTACAATCTCAAAGCGCAGCCCGCAGGAAAGGTCACTCTGACAGTTGGCAAAACCGCTATCGACATCACGTCGCAGTTGAGACTTAGCGCCGGAAAAGACTGGCGAGAAATGGTCGTCACCGAAGATTGCGCGCCAGGGCTTGGCGATTCCATTTCAATCAGCAGCGACGCGCCTATGACGATGACCATCGCGAAGATATCGCGGCAGGACATACCCGAAGGAGCGCAGTGCTCTTTCTAGAGAATATGTGGAACAAATT
>JBBKWK010000160.1:0-7486 GCA_037968915.1 Pontixanthobacter sp. | reverse complement strand
ATTTTCCGGATCGGTTAGTAACGCCGGAAAATCATTCCGGAAAACATGGGTTGCTTCATATTTCGGGTTATCAAGTCCGCCTGCACGGCGATTGCCCGGACAGAGATGGCATGAGGGATCATGGCTGGGAAGTTCGCCGGTTGGTATGCTGGATGTCTCACCTTGCCACGGTCGGTTCGCCCGGTGGGGCGAAACCAAAATCCATTCGCCGGTGAGCAAATTGCGCCTGCGATGCGGAGTATCGGCAAAGCTCATGTCGTCGCCTCAAAATGGTAAACAGCTACACTTTCAGCACGCTGGATCGGCAGCGGAACCCCATTATGGGCGAGCCAGCTTCCGCTGAACTCAATGCCTTCATTTTTCAGGGCGCTGATTATCTGCGGCTGATGGAGCGTACGGGCGCCGCCGCTTTCGCCGCAGTTCTCTCCGACGCGCAGCAAGCGTGTGGACCAAGTCCGGCGCTGATCGAGAAACGGTAGCGCAAGTGGTCGAGGCCGACGATCATGCGCTGGTGCGCTACGGATCGCGAACAACAGCCAATTGTCTGCGTGCCCATGTGCCTGCCAGACAATGCCGTCCGTTCCTTCGCCCAATTGCACGCTGCGTCCGTGCAGCAGGTGACGCCACTGTTTGTAAAATTCTATCCATGCCTTGAGTTCGGCGTGATCATTCTTGGTCAGCCCGCGTGGATCCAGCTCGATACCGAAATGACCCATGCAGGCAATTGCCGCGCGAAATCCGATGGCCTGGCTTCTGCCGGTTGCATGAGAGGGGCTGGCACCGACATGCGATCCCATCATTTCCGGCGGTAGAAATGCCAAAAACCCGCGCTGCATATTGATCCGGGAAACCGCATCGATGTTATCGCTCGTCCATAAACGATTTACATAAGCAGCCATGCCGGCATCGCTGCGTCCGCCGCCGCCCGCGCAACCTTCTATTTCAACCTTTGGGTGCGCGCCCCGTATTCGTTTCATCAAGCTGTAGGTACCGGAAGTCTGGGCCGCGCCGCCGGGCGGCGCGTGGTCGCGATTATGATCCCACTTCAAATAGGAAACGGGAGTATCCGACAGGATCCGATCAACGCACTCGAACAAATAGTCACGCACATCTGTGCGGCGCATATCGATTACCAACTGGTTGCGCGCTGTTGGCCGGTTCCGATCCTGTCCGCCAAGAGCATATTCGGGATGCGCGCGATATAACTCGCTTTCGGGGCTGATCATTTCCGGCTCTATCCAAAGCCCGAATTCCAGCCCCATTTCAACGATTTCGCGGGCAAGCGGAGCCAATCCATCAGGATATTTTTCCTGATCAGGGGTCCAATCGCCCAAACCCGCAGTATCGTCATGCCTCCCCTTGAACCAGCCATCGTCGAGCACGAAGCGCTCGACCCCAATGTCTGCTCCGGCCTTCGCCAACTCGATGATCCGCTGCGCATCATGATTGAAGTAACAGGCTTCCCAACTGTTGAGATGCACCGGGCGCGGGCCCATTGTGCCGTCCTGCCAGCCGATGATTGAGCGCACGGCGCTGTGGTGCTGGCACATTGCCCCGTTTCGCCCCGCGCTGGAGATGGCAAGGATCGCTTCCGGAGCGGCAAGTTCCTCGCCCGGAGCGAGAACGATCTCTCCCGGCTGGAAAAGCGCTTCGGCTGAAAATAGATGATAGCCTTCATCGTCCCGTTCGATCGCGAGCGAATTGTCGCCCGACCACGCCAATTGCATAGCGAAAACCAGCCCGGTGTGGCGGCCCGCATCGCGCGTCAACGCATAGGCGCCTGGCGGGCCGCCATGCCCAGAAATACCTCGCCGCGAAATGCGCTCCCAGCGATGTTCGGGAGCCATTTCGTTGCATTCGACCAGCTCCTCATTGTGGCGCCCCCGATAGGAAATGATACGCTCGGCATCAGAGGGTAGCGGGATCACCGCGCTCGCAAGCCGGTCAAGCGCTACGGATTCGAGACCCTCGTTGCGAAGGGTCCCGGCAAGGCGAAAAGCACCGCCAGCAAGCGTTTCGATTGTGAGGTGATAGCTCAGCTGCGAAGTCGCATCACTGCATTCGAACGAGAGCTTGCCATCGGCCAATGCCGTTGAACATTCTTCTGGAGCAAAGATGACTTGCGAGCCGTCCGGGCGATGCGCTGTCACCAGAGCAGGCCCGAACCATCCCAGGCCGGCCGCAGGCGCGAGCGCCAGTGGTCTATCTTCATCCAGGGAAAATGTGGCAGGGCCGCGCATATCAGCCAGCGCCGGCAGCTCACCCGGCTCCAGCCGCGCTCCGCAGTGCCGCCAAACGATCTGACCGGCGTCGTCATGTTCCAGAACAAGGCTGGCCTCGTCAGAATGAAGGCTGAATACCCGGGCCATTGCCTAGACGGGAGCCTGCCGCATGGTCATTATTTGACCGATGTCGGTGAAGCTTGGAACGCTCCATGGCGAAATCAAGTTTGCAGGGATGGTGTGTGAATTGCCCATATTGTTGCCCCGGGCAATAACAACAACATGCTGAAGCCGCCAGCATCAAGCGTTAATGAGTGAAGCGGGCCGGCACAATCGCCCCACAGCGCTACGTGTTTAGCCCGATGGACTTAGGTCAGCCGTTCTTCACACTGGCGGACCTGTTTGCGTTCCCGTCCGCCTGCACCGGCCACGCTCGGCGTTCGAGCAATGGGCGGCGGGTTTGCAAGCTGCTCGTTCGAGTTAGAAGTGGAACGATACACCGCCGGAGAATGCCCAGGCATCCAACCGGGTTTGGCCTTCCACGTCCATACCGTTAAATGTGCCAAATGCCTTGGGGCGCAACAGCGCTTTTTTTGCATCGACAAACATGCCCATCTTCTTGCTGACCATCATGTCAACGCCGGCCTCGAAAGCAAATGCGAGGTCTTCGTTGACCCGAAGGTCGCCAAATGCGCCGTCGTCAGTATCGAAAACGAACATGTAACTCGCGCCCGCACCGACATACGGTCGGAACACACCAGAACGTAACGGGTGATATTGCAAAGTCAGCACTGTCGGGCCGTAAGTAATCTCGCCCAGTTTCGGCAAAGCGCCGATAGAGCCACCGCCGTAGATATCAATCGTCGGCGGGAAGCCCAAAGTGGCATTGACCGCAAAATTATCGGTCAGGAAATAGCCAACTTGAACAGATGGCGTATGGTGTTCAAATGTAGATAAATCGGCGCCGGGCAAGGCAACTCCGCCAACCGTCAGATCAACCCGGTCGGCCAGTTCCAAGGTGGTCAGGCCAGCCTTGATAACCCATTTACTGGTCGATGGCGTATTGATTTCGGACAGCGAGCTATCGCCGCCGGAGTGACCGAAGCGAACTGCAAAGCCCAGCTGGAAAGTCAGCGGGTCGAGTTCTGCGTCGGCATCGACTGCAGCGAAAGTCGTGAATGTGGCGTCGAGCGGAAGCAGGCCGGTAGCATTGGTGCTGTACCAGCTCTTGCGCGCATCAACGAACAGATCGAAGCGATCGGTTAGACCAACATTGACACCTGCATTGACATAGGGGCCGTTGGTGCTTGGAATGTTCAGATCAACACCCAGACCGTCACGCTCTTGCGTCGTGAGCTGGAAAGCATAACCGCCGCCGACGTAAGGGCGTACCTTGCCTTTAAGCGGGTGCAAGCTGGCGCCGATGGTGGCAACGACGAATTCATCATCGCCAAGGTTCGGCACACCAGCCAGCGAACCGGCAGGAAGGTTGTTTGTTGTCAAAGGCGTGGTGATGGATGCTTCCACCGCAACGCTATCGAGAACGAAATAGCCACCGGTCACTACACCGTGAAATGCTTCGCGGGTTTCGTATCCGGCTTCCGGATCCACAACGCCGTTCGTGGCGACAACACCCTTGTCGACCAGTTTCGTTCGCGCAGCGGCGACTTTCACGAAGCCTTCTCCAGCTTCCTGCGCAAAGGCAGGTACTGAAACAGCCATGGTTAGAATGGCAGCGCCGCAATGAAGAATGTGCTTCGTAGACATGTTCGTTCCTTCTCTTTCGCTCTGTTAGCAAAGGAGGGTTAATTCCGCGTAAACCTCAACCTACGGCAGTGCGCCGTTGTTTTTCGGTTGCGGCAGGCTTGATTTGATCATTGGTTTTCTCCGGCTGATTGCCGGGTAGTGCGCCTAGATCGGCAAGTGTTATTTCACCGGACTGCAATGCAGCGAGATCGGCTACTCCCAGATCGGTTGCAGCCGAAAGCCGGTGGACCCCATCAATGATGTCATGTTGGGTATGGCTGGCCATAACCTGCAGACGAAACCGTGCCTGCCCCTTTGGAACAGCAGGAAATTCGACCAGGTTCGACAACATGCCAAGCGACGGGAGCCGGCGTCCGACGAGCCTTGCGAGCGCTTCGGTGCCGCTTTTCACACATACGATTGCGGATGGATCACCATAGGTTTCCATCCCGCATTGAGCGAGCATGCCGCGCAGCATGTTGATGTTGGTCATCAACTTGGTGCGCAGGCGAGCGCCCTCAGCTGAAGTGATAATGTCGAACGACTTGCCGACAATTGCTGCACTTGCTGGCGACAGAGCGTTGGAAAACGTATTGGGCGAGCTGTAATAGCGCATATATTCTTTCAGCGCCCGGCCCTTCGCCGCCACGAAGCCGCCATTGGATGCGAAAGTTTTTGAAAAACTGCCCATCACAACGTCGACCTTGCCGACCATCCCCTGGATTTCGATGAACCCACGGCCCGTTGGGCCTAGGTTGCCGAGATCGTGTGCGACATCGACGACGAGCGTAGCATCAAATTCGTGGGCGAGTTCCTGCAAGGCCACAATATCCGGAGTGTCGGAGTCCATCGAAAACAGACTTTCGGTCACCACCAGAATACCGTTTTCGGTATCCTTGGCACGAATAGCAGCGAGTTTTTCGCGTGCATGTTCCAGATTGTTGTGACGGAACAGGTGAATGTTGCGGGTCGCGGCCTGTGCGCCTTCTTGCAAGCAAGCATGGCTCAGCGCGTCCATGACCACATGATCCTTCTGGCGGACCAGGCCCTTGATTACGCCAAAGCCTGCAGCCCAGCCGGTGGGATATAGCGAGACACAGTCATATTCCAGAAAATCACCGATCTTGCGCTCCAGCTCGATGGACAGCGAAGTATTGCCGACCAGCGCGGGCGAACCTGCGCTGTGAACACCATAGTCGCGCATCGTCTGAAGTGCGGTTTCAAGAACTTCCGGGTTGGAATTCAGGCTGAGGTAGTCCTGACTGGCGAAATTTACACCAGTGAACAGGTCGCCCTCGTCAGTGCGTGCTTCGCAGCGGCTGAATGCGCCCTGTTCTGTAGAGCGACCGAGCGGCCATACTCCGGCTCCGCGCCGAGCTTCCTGCCAATTGTAGAACGCCTCGACCCGGCCAAGCAGGTTCGATCCGTCCAGATGACGGAAATCTTTCATGCTGCCGCCAAGTGGATCGAAATCCTCAACTTTGGTTATGGTCATCGCAACTACCTCTAAAAATTTGTTTCGTCTTATTGTGCAGGAATAGAACCTGTTGATGGAATTAAGGTAAAACAGCTTGGTTAATTTGTGTGTAACACTATCTTCTCGACTAGTTTTTCAAGATCAACCGGTTTGGTTTCAAAGTCACAACATCCTGCTTCGATTGATTTTTGCCGGTCGCTTTCGAGCGCATGCGCTGTCAGGGCGATAATTGGGATGGCGGCAGTTGCCGCGTTTGCTTTGATCGCACGCGTAACTTCCCAGCCGTCCATTGCCCCAAGCGCAACGTCCATAAGTATTATGTCAGGCATATGTTCGGATGCGGCGGCGATTCCGCTGGGTCCGTCGATCGCACATACAACGCCGAGGCCCTTTCGTTCGAGCCTGCGGGTAAGCATATCGCGATTCATCTCGTTGTCTTCGACGATGAGTACAAGGGTCACTAATTAGCTCCTGGGAATTCTGAATGTGGTTTGCAGATTATGCTGCGGCATGTTGTGGGAAGTCGGCGGGCAGTTTGCCCAATCCGCCGGATTGACCGTCAGTATTTTCAAAGCGATTGAGGAAATGGATGCCATATGTCGGCGTCCCGTCAGGCAGGGCTGCGCTAAAGATATCACCTTCGAGCAGGTCTACATATTTCCCTGCCAATGCGATCTCGATTGCAATTCCGCCATATTTTGTCGGCGATATGTCATCCTCGTTATCGAACATTCCAGTTCGCAGATCGATCGCAACGCTCGCACCGTCTGCCTTTTCCGAATTCAGAAATAGATCGAAGCCATCGCCGGACGACTTCAGGCCGATCATCAGCCGGCCATCGCCGTGATCGGACGCAAGGCCGGCGATCACATTTGCGATAATCGCAGACATGGCAGTCCAATCAGTGAAAATCGGTTCCCTGCCAAGATCGTCGGCGACCAATTCGACCCCAAAGTTTGGAAAATCCTGTTTGCCCTTCAGCTGCCATTGTTCGAATTTATCCGCAAACACCGCAAAGCTCGGGTTGATGGGCATCTTGCCGGCATCGATCCGCGAATAGTCGAGAATATGGTCGATCAGATAGAGCAGGCTCGAACCAGCATTGTGGACATGGCCCAAATCCGTGACGCTTTCTGTGTCATTTTCTTCTTCGGCTTCCTCAAGCAATAATTGGCTATAGCCAATAATGGCATTGAGGGGCGTTCGCAGTTCGTGGCTCATCCCGGCGATAAAATCGGCCTTGGCGGCACCTGCTAATTTGGCCGCCGAAGTAAGGTTGCGGAGATTGTCGGATGACGAGAATAGCGAATTGAGTTCTCGTCCGAATTCTCTCTGGTCGTGGAACATCTTGGCGAAATAGAGCGACATCATGGCAAAATAGAGCGCCACCGACGCCATCGAAATCATTCCGATGATTTCCAAATTTTCAAAATTGATTGGGGGGAGGTCAATCGCTCCGAGGCAAATATAAAATAGCAGCGCGGTATTACCGAATATCTGCAGCAGCAAAACGTTTCTCACCCAGCCGATCGGCGGCAGGTACAGAAATGCCAGAAGCGGAAAGATCAGCACCCATGGCAGGAATGGCGAGGCCATTCCGCCAAATGCATAGCACGCCCATAATACGGTACAGGCCAGGTTCTGGACCGAAATGAACGCCAGTAATTTATACCGTTTGGTCCACCGCAGCATAAATGGGTAAATCCAGAACGCCAGAATAAAGAGGTAAAATACGATCACGCGGTGATCGCGTGCGACATTCATCACCCACATGTAGATCGGCAGTGTGGCACCGATAATGGGCCCCATGACATGGCTGAGCATGAACATCCGGCCGCGCCGGTGCTGTTCGGCATCGGTCAGCATTTCCTTTGGCAGGAAGTAATCCAGGAAGCCGCCAAACGACCAACCAGTTGGTATGCTGCGCGCAGCCATGTGTAAGCCCCCAAGTAATGCATCGTTTTATTGATGCGATGGGCCTGCAATGCACTCGACGGATTTAAATATGGTAAATTCGATCTTTAGCTCTCTTTAACGATAC
>JBBKWK010000159.1:0-2790 GCA_037968915.1 Pontixanthobacter sp. | reverse complement strand
AAACAGTTTACGGCTTGGCTGCGCGGGCAGATGACGCGGCGGCGGTCGCAAAGATCTATCAGGCCAAGGGTCGCCCCGGCTTCAATCCGTTGATCGTGCATGTGGACGCCGTGGCGCAGGCGAAAACCTTGGCCGAGTTTTCCGATCATGCCCGGGCGATTGCTGCCAAGGCTTGGCCCGGCCCGCTGACACTGGTTTTGCCGAGGCGGGCGGACGCTCCGCTGGCCGATGCAATCTCCGCCGGTCTGCCAACCATCGCAATACGAATGCCTGCCCATCCAGTAATGCGGACGCTGATCCGGGAGAGCGGCTGCGTGCTGGCTGCGCCATCGGCCAATTTGAGCAACGGGATCAGCCCGACCACCGCTGCCCATGTCGCTGCTTCGCTCACAGGACGGATCGACGCGATCCTGGACGGCGGCAGCTGCGAAACTGGTTTGGAATCAACGATTCTGGCTATCCGCCATGACGGCAGTCTGGAAATTTTGCGTCCCGGTCCGTTCGATCTGGAACAATTGCGCGGGTTCGGCCCGGTAGCGGAGAACTCATCCGCAACGATTGAAGCGCCCGGTCAACTGGGGTCGCATTATTCGCCGGGTAAGCCGGTTAGAACGAACGCAGATGAAGCGCGGCCCGATGAATTCATGATCGGTTTCGGCGCAACCGGGGGACACTGGAATTTGTCGATTAGAGGGGATTTGGCGGAGGCGGCGGAAAATCTCTACGCCGCGCTGCATAAGGCGGCTGCATCTGAACTGCCCCGAATTGCAATCGCGCCAATTCCGGCGGAGGGTGTCGGCATAGCGATTAACGACCGTCTGCGCCGCGCCGCGACCTAGGGCTCCTATCTCCGCTTTGGCCCCCTATCTCCGCTTAGGTTTGTCCGCAATTCCGATATTGAGCGCCCGGATTTCAACCTTGATTCGGGCCAGATCGCTGCAGGCGCTGCGGTCACCTTTGTCGCATTTCTTTGCCAGCTTTCCGCGTTTCCGGTCGAGCTTGCCCAGATCTCCCTCTTGCATGCGCAACTCGCGGCCGCGCTTCTCGTCTGCTTCGGATTGGCTGGTGGTCGCCAGATCGGCTGCTTTGCTCACGATCTTGACCGGCGCTGTGACAACATCGATCGCAGTCCTGGCGATGCAGCCGGGCAGCAGCAGGATCGCGGAAGTTAGGACAAACATTGAAGGTATGGCGCGCATATGAGCTATCTCCATGCGCGCTATACCCACAAAATATCAAACCTTCGATTAACAGCTGTTTTTCGTCAGCCCTTTGACTTGCCTGAGCCAGGCTTTCCCTTGCCAGGTTTGCAGGTCACGGTGCCCGAACCCATGGAATTCACTTTGCAAGTCGCGCGGCCGATTACCGTTACATTGCCCGAGCCCATAATTTCAGCCGAGACCGCTCCATCCGAGGCAAATTCCGCATTGCCCGAACCCATGACCGAGATGTCTGCGCTATCCACCCTCAATCCAGCCATGTCCGCGCTGCCCGATCCGGCGACAGTCAAATCCAGGCTTTTGGACTTGCCTGCCGCTTTATAGGTGCCGGAACCAGCGATGGTCAGATCTAGCGAATCGGCATTAACCTTGGCGGTGCTGACCTTGCCAGATCCAAGTATCTGGACAGATGCATCGCCTGAAAGAGAGGCAGCTTCAATCGCGCCCGATGCCAACAGTGTCAGGGATTTTGGTGAAGGCATCGTAACCCTTACAGTGGCCGTGCCGCTGTTCTTCCAGCTTTCATTTTTGCGCATGACGCTCAGAGTTCCGTCTTTCAGCGAGAAGCGGAGCGCATCGATGGCCGCTTGATCGCCTTCGACCGTGATCGCCAATTTTTTGCCATCGGAGATAATGATTGTGTCCGGCCCGGCCAGCGCAAGTTCAGTGGGCGGATCACCCGACATGACCAGATCTGCCAGCGGCACACCATCCATATCGCCCATCTTGATATTCACCTTGTCGCAGCCGGCCAGCCCGGTGGCCAGCGCAATTGCTGCCAATGGCGCAATCTTTCTGAAAAACCCTTGCAACATACTTTCCTCCTGCAAAATTCCGTCTTCATCCGTATTGCCGATGTAATACAGTAGGTAGGACCCTGCAAGTTTCCCAAGGGCTGAAATGCGGAAAGGGCCGCCCTTTCAGGCGGCCCTCATCGATTTCATTATGCTGTCGGTCGAATCATTCGTCCATTCCGCGGCCGTATATTACGCGTCTTCGGGGTTTTCGTAATATTGCGGCGCATGCTCACGCAGCACGTCGAGAATCTTTTCCAACGCGGTTGGCTCATCGGTTTTTTCCATCGCCGCCAATTCGCGAGCGAGGCGGCTGGAGGCCGCTTCGAAGATCTGCCGTTCGGAATAGCTTTGCTCCGGTTGGTCGTCAGGCCGGAACAGATCGCGGGTCACTTCAGCGATTGAAACCAGATCGCCCGAATTGATTTTTGCTTCATATTCTTGCGCCCGGCGCGACCACATGGTGCGCTTGACCTTGGGCTTGCCGGTAAGCGTGCCCATCGCTTCTTTCAGTGTTTTATCGCTGGAGAGCTTGCGCATCCCGATCGCATCGACCTTGTTGGTCGGTACGCGAAGGGTCATGCGCTCTTTCTCAAATCGCAAGACATACAGCTCGAGCTGCATTCCGGCGATTTCTTCATTCTGAAGTTCAATTACGCGGCCAACCCCATGCTTGGGGTAAACTACATAATCGCCGACATCGAAGGCATTTGCCTTAGCCGCCATAAAAAATCCTTTCGTGTGGGCAGGACCCGGATCATCAGTCAAACATCCCG
>JBBKWK010000158.1:0-4747 GCA_037968915.1 Pontixanthobacter sp. | reverse complement strand
AGCCACGTATCCAATTGCGTCGCTAGCGGACAAAACCGAGCGCCACCTCATCGACGCAAAATCACGACCAATCCTTCTGCGAGCGGGCCATCGTAGGGCAACTCCTTTCGCAGCGCATCGGCGCGGGCCCGGTTGAGCATTGCGGATGGAACACCCGGATCATGCAGGACAACATCCGCAGACCCCAGCAACCTGCATTGACGCAAAGTCAGGTCCTCGGGATCATCGCTTTGTAGGATGATTTCGACCCTGCCTGGCTTGGCCGGGGGTTCTTGTCCGGCCAACCATTGTTCGACATTGCCTGCGGCCACAGCGCTCAGCGGATCAAGCAGGCCGCCTTCGCCTAGTGCGGTATCCAATGCCCGCCGCCGGTCGGAGCCGGAAGGAAACTTCGCCCGCAAAGCCTCGCGGCCTGCCTCCAACCCCGTCGCCAGTTTGCCGAGCGACTGCGGCAAAAGCCTCTCCAACCGCAGGCGCAACTGCTTCGCCAGTCCCGCCGATGCGCCAGACGTTCCGATGGCAATCAGCACCGGATCCCGGTCGATGATGCTGGGGGTAGTGAAATCGCACAGGTCGGGCCGGTCGGCGACATTCACCAGCAGGCCCTTGCTGCGCAGCCGGGCGGCGACCGCCTCGGCGGCTTTGCCATCGTCCAGCGCAATAAACGCCAGTTTGGCGTGATGCGCTTCGGGCTCGCCGCAGGGGATACCTCCGGCGCGCATCACTAGCCGCGATTTCGCCTCGCCCATTTCGCCTGTTCCGATCACGACCACGCGTTGGCCGGTTATGCGATGGAGCAGGGGGAGCGAACGGATCATCGACGCGCTACTTCAGCCATTCCGGTACGCGCTCGGCGCCCATGATGTTGGCAGGCGGAAGACGGTCGGCGACGACTGCATATTGATCGCCATCCACCAGCACCTCGGCCACAAAACCCCGGCTGTTATAGCTCGATGCCATCGTAGCGCCATACGCTCCGGCGGTGCGGAACACCGCCAAATCGCCCGCTTCCAAAGTGTCCATTTGCCGGTTCATGGCGAAAGTATCGCCTGTCTCGCAAATCGGCCCGACCACATGGGATTCGCTATGGCTGCCCGACGGTACCACCGCGTCAATATCGTGCCATGCGCCATACATTGCCGGGCGCGCGAGATCGTTCATTGCAGCATCGACCACCACAAAGGGACTGGCGTTGGAACTGCGTTTTACCCGGATCACCCGGGTCAGCAGAACACCGGCATTGCCTGCGATTACCCGTCCCGGTTCAAACGACAGGGCGACGTCCCAGCCCTTCGTCACCCGCACCACCATTGCGCCATATTCTGCAGGGGATGGCATCACATCGTCAGATTTATAAGGCACGCCCAAACCGCCTCCAAGATCGGCATGGGTGACCTTTTGTCCAGCGCTGCGCAAATCCGTGATCAGCGCACCGACTTTTTCAAACGCGGATTCTAGCGGTTCGAGGCTGGACAGCTGGCTGCCGATATGAACCGCGATCCCGCGCATATCGAGGCCAGGGAGGACGGCCAAAGCGGTATAGATCTCCGCTGCCCGGTGAATAGGAACGCCGAATTTATTTTCCGCTTTGCCGGTAGAAATTTTCTCATGGGTGCGCGCATCGACATCAGGGTTCACTCGCAACGCGCAGTGGGCAATTTTTCCCGTGCGCAAGGCTATGGCAGACAATTCTATGCCTTCTTCCTCTGATTCCAGATTGAATTGGCCGATCCCGGTTTCGAGGCCGTAGACCATTTCATCATGGGTTTTGCCAACGCCGGAAAACACGATGTCCGCAGGCGCCATGTCGGCCGCTAAGGCCCGGGACAATTCGCCGCCGGATACTACATCTGCGCCATATCCCTCGCGCTGCAAAACCTTCAGAACTGCCAGATTTGGATTGGATTTGACCGCAAAGGCGATGTGCGGATTGTTCAGGCCGGACAATGCCTCCCGAAAAACACGTGCATGGCGGACCAGCGTGGCCTGCGAATAGACATAAACCGGCGTTCCGACCTCCGCCGCGATGCGCGGCAAAGGGATATCTTCGGCGTGCAATACGCCTTGGCGAAGTTCAAAATGGTTCATTGGCCCAATCGCAGGAGGTTTGCTGAAATTTATTCAGGGGGAAGATCGAATGGATCATCTTCGCGTGCTTCCGACCGCTTGCGCAGTTCTACGCTTCGTTCCGGGGCGGCCTGTGTGTCCATTGCGAGCAAATCAGCTGAATCTGGCAGAACATCCGACCCGATGGGCTTGGCCGGGAGAGTCTGGCCTGCCAGCGGTTCGAGATCAGCCTTTTGCCCGCAGGCTGTGAGCAAGCCGAGGCTGAGCGGGATGCTGCAAAGGACAAGAGAGCGGTGCGTCATTATTTGGTTCCGAGGGCCTGGCTGAGTGTTTCGCGCGCGTGCGCCACCTGTTCCCTTACCTGTTCCGGTGCAGTTCCGCCATAGGATGCGCGTGACGCGACCGAAGCATCGACTGACAGCGCGGCAAACACCCGGGCATCGATGCGCGAATCGATCGCCTGCAGTTCTTCCAGCGATAATGCATCAAGCGCAGCGCCCTTTTTCTCTGCCAGCTTTACAGCTGCGCCGGTGATGTGATGTGCCTCGCGGAAGGGAATATCCGCCTGCTGTACCAGCCAATCGGCCAGATCGGTGGCCGTGGCATATCCCAGTTCCGCCGCCTGCCGCATCCTGTCTGTCTTGAACGTGCTGTCCGCAACCATGCCGGTCATTGCTGCAATAGACAGGGCCAGCAACCCGGCCGCCTCGAAAACCGGCGGTTTATCGTCTTGCATATCCTTTGAATATGCGAGCGGCAGGCCCTTCATTGTCACCATCAAAGCGGTTGCACAGCCGATGATCCGCCCGGCATGGCCGCGTACCAATTCAGCGGCGTCAGGGTTCTTCTTTTGCGGCATGATCGAACTGCCGGTACTGAGAGTATCGGGCAATCGGACGAATCCGAAGGGCTGGCTCGCCCAGATGATGAATTCTTCGGCCAGGCGGGACAGATGGAGCGAACATTGCGCCGCCGCCATCAGGTAATCCAGCGCGAAGTCGCGATCGGAAACTGCGTCCAGGCTATTCCGGGTTGGCCGGTCGAATCCGAGCGCTTTCGTGGTTGCGTCGCGGTCAATCGGAAAGCCGGTACCGGCCAATGCAGCAGAGCCAAGCGGGCTTTCATTCAGCCGCACCCGCGCATCGGCAAACCGGCTGCGGTCGCGCCGGATCATTTCGTAATATGCCATCAAATGGTGACCCAGCGTGACAGGCTGCGCGGTCTGGAGATGGGTGAAGCCCGGCATGATGCTGGCGGCATGTTCGTCCGCCCGGATCACCAGTGCCCGCTGTAGCGACTCCAGCCCTGCATCGACATGTTCCATCGCCTCGCGCACCCACAGGCGAAAATCAGTCGCAACCTGATCGTTCCGGCTGCGCGCAGTGTGCAGCCGTCCAGCCACCGGACCGATCAATTGGGCAAGGCGGCTTTCGGTGGTCATATGGATGTCTTCGAGGTCCCAATCCTCCGGCACACCGTCCTTTTCATACTCCGCTGCAACACTGTCCAGCCCATCGGCGATAGTCGCAGCATCGGCGGGTGTGACAATCCCTTGCGCGCCCAACATGGCGACGTGGGCCTTGCTTGCAGCAATGTCCTGACGCCACAATGCCTTGTCGAACGGGATCGAGGCATTTATCTCGCGCATGATCGCGCTGGGCCCTTCGGCAAAGCGTCCGCCCCACATTTGATTGGAGCCCTTGGTGTCTTTAAGATTATCACTCACGTTGATATTGGCCCTTTCGCTGGGCGCCTGCGATAGGGAAGCCGCGACAGACGCGCAAGAACAGGGCGAATTGGGCGGCGCGAAGGCCAGCTTGGTCGGCGAGATTGACCGTGGCCATGCGGGCGAGCTGATGCCGGCGGTCCTGCTGAACGATCCGTCCGGAAAGCAGCTCAACACCGGCGCGCTGCAAGGCGGCCCGGTGTTACTGAACTTGTGGGCGACATGGTGCGCACCCTGCGTGGTGGAAATGCCAATACTGGATGATCTGGCGGGCGAGTTTGGAGAAACCCTGCGCGTGGTTACCGTCAGCCAGGACATGCAGGGTGCGGCCAAGGTTGAGCCATTCTTTGCGCAAAAGAAATTCGCAAATTTGCAGCCGTGGCTCGATTCTGAAAATGCACTGGGCTTTGCGATTGATGGCGGGGTGCTGCCGACAACAGTCCTGTACGATTCGGAAGGGCGCGAAATCTGGCGGGTGATCGGCGAATATGACTGGTCAAGCGCCGAGGCGCGGGAAGCGATTGCCGAGGGGATTGAGGGCTAGATTTTGAGGCCGGGCGTAGCTTGTAAATTCGTGCAGTTGGATTCGTTTGTCCGATTGGGACAGGCCTTGCCTTCTGCCTTTATGACCGATATTTCGCGCAGCGTTCCTGAAAGCGGACAGTCCGCTAACGACCCAGAAGCGGACTCTCAGAGGCTGTGAAGATTGGCTAAAGACCACACTCAATTTTACGCGCCCAACCCGCATGCGGGAGGGGAAGCCAAGGCAATAAAAACCCCGATCCCGCGTGCGGGACCGGGGTGAAGAATTGCAACGATGCTAGCTATTGACGGGTTGCGGTCCAGCGCACGACGCTTTTGTCGCGAGGATCAGTTGCGGTTCCGCTAAGCGTATCGCCATCGACTGTGAGGTCGACCACCGTGACAACTTCGCCATCGCGCGTGTAGGTTTCA
>JBBKWK010000157.1:0-16751 GCA_037968915.1 Pontixanthobacter sp. | reverse complement strand
ATGGCCAAACAGCAATGGATGCGGCGTTTTGCCCGCTGGCATATATGGCTCGGCTGGCTAGTCGGGGTGCCAATTGTCATGTGGATGGTGACCGGTCTGGTGATGGTCGCGCGCCCGATCGACGCGGTGCGCGGCAACCATTTGCGGGTCGATCATGCCGAGCAGGCGCTGCCATTGGAAAACCCTGCCCCTGTTCTGACCGAAATCGACGTTCCAAGGACTGTGCGCGAGATACGCACCTTCATGCAGCGCGGTAAGCCCGTCACACTGGTCACTCGGCTCGACGGTAGCACAGCGCGCTTCGATGCTACGGACGGGGTCATAATCGCGCCGCTCGACGAACAGGAAGCCCGCGAACTTGTGGCTGAAACCATTAAAGGCGGCGATTCAGTCGCTGCAATGCGCCTGTTTCCGGCAGCCAAGGTTCCCTTCGATTTCCGCCGTCCGGTTGATGTATGGCAGGCAAAATTGACCGATGGAACGATCATTTATGTCGGACAATACACTGGAGAGATCGAGGCCGTCCGCACCCGTTGGTGGCGGTTGTTCGATTTCATGTGGGGGCTGCATATTATGGATCTGGAATCGCGCGAAGATACATCGCACCCCATCCTGATCCTGTTTGCCGCGCTCGGCCTGACCGGATCGCTGCTTGGCACAATTCTAATGTTCCGCCGCCGCAAAGCCAAGCTGCGCACGTGAGCGCCGCCTTGGTTCCTGCCGTATTGCCGCCGGTGCTTGATTTGGCAGGCACCGCCATATTCGCGCTGACCGGCGCGCTGCTGGCGGCGCGGCTGCGGCAGACCTTTGTCACGATGGCGTTTTTTGCTCTGATAACTGGCGTTGGCGGTGGGTCATTACGCGATATGCTGATCGGGACGCCCGCCTTCTGGATGTACAATCCCTGGGTAACGCCGGTGATCTTCGCGACCGCGCTGATTGCGTGGTTCACACCGCGCCGGTGGTGGGAGGGTCAATTGCTCGAATGGGCGGATGCCGCAGGCCTCGCCGCCTTTGCCGTGCTCGGCACCGCCAAGGCGCTGGCGTTCGGCGTGGCGCCGGTTCCGGCGATGGTGCTTGGGGTCATCACCGGCTGCGCAGGCGGTGTGGTGCGCGATGTAATTGCCGGCGAGCCATCGATTATCATGCGGCCTGAGCTTTATGTAACAGCCGCCGCTTTGTCGGCGTTGGTGACGATGTTGGGTTCATCACTCGGACTGGCCGACGCGCTGGTCTGGTCCGCTGCATGGGCTGCAGGCTTTGCCCTGCGCGGCGCGGCCATCCGATGGAAACTCGCGCTGCCGGCCTATAACGAGCGCACCGGTGATGACGAGCCTCCCACATAACCAACCGGGCGTTGATGGTATAAGTTTTGGAAGGACCAGGGCTTAACCGCCGTAGCGGTCATCCTGTTCGGGGCTGTATTCCGGAGAATCGTCGTAGTTTTCGCCCGGAACCGGTCCGCCGGGATAGGCCGGCGCATTTGTTGATGGGGCATTGGCGGTTCCTGCATTCGCCGGTGTGTTTGCCCGCGCCGCTGAATAGCGATCGTCGGTCCACTGCCGATCTTCCTCGCCATTGTAGCTGCCCTGCTGGCCGCTATAGGCCCCTTGCTCGTCACCGCTTCCGCTGTAGCTTACATCGTCGATCCGGCCATCCTGACCGATGCTGCAACTGAAGCTGTCGCCATTGTAAAGCGAACCGGAGACCTGCCAGCCAGTGCCAGTCCGTTCAACGGAATCGACAGATTCCACCCGCACATCGCGTTCGATTTCGCGCACGCATCTGTCCGCAGCGCCGTCAATACCGCGCGCCGCACCTGAACTGCGATTGTAGCTGGCGCCAGTGCGATACGGATACGATCGTTCACGCCTCGGTTGGCTGGCCGCGTTCGCAACGGCAGCGATTGTGCCGATGATCAACACGCCTGCGAGCACATCACCGGCCGAAGTCCGGTTACGGTAACGGCTGCGTCCGCGGTACTGGTGATTATAAACAGTCCCGCTGTCCGCGTCCCATGCGGCGTTGGCCGGAATGTAGGCGGACGAAGTGTTTGCCGGCAGTTCTGCAGCTACTGCGGGCGTCACCGCCATCGACAAAGCCGCAGCCATTGCGGCCGAAGAAGAAATTAGGGAAAGGCGTGTCATCGTGATGTCCCCGCTAAACTGATTGGTGATAAGGCTAAGCGGTCCAGGCTTTCATCAGCCTGAACCGCTTCACCTATTTGATCCTGACGTTTAGCGCAGGCCGCGGATGCCGCTGAAGTCAAGATTGACCACCCGGCCGCGGGACAGATTACAGCTGAATTTGCCGCTGTCGCCATGTCGGCCGCCATAACGGCCATGGGTACCCTGCACGTCGATCCGGCCCTTTACGCGCCAGCCGTTACGGGTGTTGTCCACGTCGCGGATTTCGGTGACGTTGGCGTATCGGTAGCCGGCGCGCCGCGCGTCATTTTCGGCGGCCCGGACACAGCGTTCCACTGCGGCGCGACCATTTCCCCGATTATAGCCGTTGTTGTTGTAACGATCATTGCGATCATAACCGCGGTTATAATTGTTGTCATAGCCGCGATAGTTGCGGTCACGGTAATTGCGGTCGTTATTGCCGGAAGACGATGCAATCGCGGCGATCCCGCCTAAAATCACGGCGCCGGCGATAATTTCGCCAGCACTGATGCCATTGTCGCGGTCACGGTCGCGGGCGAATGCAGGCGCTGCGGATGTCATTGCCATTGCGCCAGCGGCGACGGTTCCGACAAGTGTTTTGGTAAGGGTCTTCATGGGTCGTTCCTCGCTTAGCGCCAGTGCAGGAGTGCTCCGGCGTCAAACGTGTTCTAGGCGGACCGCTATGTTATGAGCCTGAATTGGGCTGACAGCGAACGTTCAGAAAAGTGCGTCTTTTTCTGAACGTTCGCTTTTGCGCGCTTATTTCGCCTCGGCTGCTGGGATGGTCAAGCCGGTCCAATACGCCAGGAAGCTGAGCACATCGGCGCCTTCCTCGATCACCTTGTCGGTCGGTTTGCCGGAGCCGTGCCCGGCGCGGGTTTCAATCCGGATCAGATGCGGCTTGTCACCAGCATCGGCGGCTTGAAGCGCGGCGGTATATTTGAAGCTATGGCCCGGAACTACGCGGTCATCGGTATCCGCCGTAGTCACCAGCATCGGCGGATAGCCCACTCCGCCGCGGATGTTGTGATAAGGGGAATAGCTGCGCAAGACTTTGAAATCGGCCTCCTTCTGGGGGTAGCCATAATCATCCACCCAGTAACGCCCGGCGGTCCAACGGTCGAAACGGAGCATGTCCATCACACCCACTGCGGCCTGTGCGGCGTCGATCAGATCAGGGCGTTGGTTGGTTACCGCACCGACCAAAAGCCCGCCATTGGAACCGCCGCGAATGGCCAGGCCGTTCGGTGTGGTGATCCCTTCAGACTTCAGATATTCGCCCGCGGCGATGAAATCATCGAACACGTTCTGTTTATTGGCAAGGCGGCCGCCGTCATGCCATTCCTTGCCATATTCGCCCCCGCCCCGAATGTTGGCAACCACGTAAACACCGCCCGCCTCGACCCAAGCCATCGCCGTGGAAGAGAAGCCCGGCGTCAGCGAGATATCGAATCCGCCATAACCGTAGAGCAACGTCGGTGCAGCGGCGCCTGTCGCCGCCAATTCTTTGCTGCGCACGATGAACATCGGAACCTTGGTGCCATCCTTGGACGCATAGAACTGTTGTTCGACCGCATATTTCTCAGGGTCGAAGGTCAATTCCGGGGTGGCAAAAGCGCTCTTCTCGCCTGTCTCGATATTCAGCCGGTAAATTCCGCCGGGCTGATTGAAGCTGGTGAAGGTGTAGAACGTTTCCGGATCGCCATATTCGCCGCCGAAGCCACCCGCCGTTCCCAGTGCGCCCAATTCGATATCCGATTGCGGGGTGCCGTCCATCGCGAACACAGCCGCGCGGGTGGTGGCATCCTTCAGATAGGTCAGGATCAATTTGTCGCCAACAATGGAGGCTCCGTCGATCGGCTGCTCGGTTTCCGGCACCACAATTTGCCAATCGGCTTCGGGATTATCTAGATCGATCGACACCAATTTATAGCGCGGCGCGCCTTCATTGGTGATGAAATACATGGTGCCATCGACCGAACCTACCGCGCGCCATGCGTTTTCGAAACCGGGGACCAGCTTGCGCGCTTCCCATCCCTTGGCACTCCGTGCCTCAAGATCGATCACATTGATTTCTTCCTTGGAATCGGTGCCGAAGGAACTGCTGACCACAGCCCAGCGGCCATCATCGGTTACCCCGGCGCCATTGCCGCGCTTTGGCTCTTCCGGGGTGGCAAACACCAGCTGGTCTTCGCTTTGCGGCGTGCCAAGCTTGTGGAAATAGACCGCTTGATTGTAATTCAACGCCTGGAAATCTTGGCCTTCCTCCGGCTCCGGAAAGCGCGAATAGACGAACCCCTCTTCGCCAACCCAGCTGAGGCCGGTGAACTTCGCCCATTTGATTTCGTCCACCAATTCCTCGCCTGTGGTGACATCGAGTACCTTCAGGATGCGCCAATCGGTGCCGCCATCCTGAACGCTGTACAGCAGGTATTTACCTTCCTTCGACGGGGTCCAGTCGGACAGGGCGGTCGCGCCATCCTTCGCCCAGGCATTGGGGTCGAGCAGCAGGCGGCGTTCACCCTCAAGCCCTTCCTGCACGAACAGTTGCGACTGGTTCTGCAAACCCGAATTGCGAGTGTAAAAATAGCGTGCCCCGGCTTTGCGCGGGATACCAAAGCGTTCGTAATCAAGCAGCGCGCCCAGCTTTTGCTTGAACCACGCGTTACCCGGCAGCGTATCGAGATAGGCATCAGTGACTGTGTTCTGCTGCGTAACCCACTGTGCGACCTCCGGGTCGTTGCGTACGTCATTTTCGAGCCAGCGATAGGGGTCGGCAATTTCTTCGCCAAACAGCGTCTCGACAATGTCTTCGCTGCGAGTTTCGGGATACATCAGTGCATGAACCTCATGTGCGGCGAGCGGGCTGGAAATGGGGGCAGTGACAGGCAACGCGAGCAGACAGGCAGCACCTGCTAGAAGGCGAGAACGGTTCATGGAGTACTCCGGAGGAAGTTTGCGACTGGTTCCGTTGTAACCAACTGTCCCGGCTTTGCAATTGGGCGTGGGCCGCGTGAATGGCCGCTAACAACCCAATTGCAGCCCATGTTGGGTAAAAAAGTGTTCGATCGCCAACACAGATTCATATTCGGCGGATTGCTTAAGGGTTCGAAGATGGTTCAGACGATCGACACGCTCAAGCAACTGTCCGAAAATACTGCCTTCGTTGAGACAATAGTGCACGTCCGAGAATTCACCGATCCTCCTGCGGTCTGGCCTCTCGATTCAGAGGGGCGGCTTGAAACGCGCTTGCTGCAAGTTATTGAGAAGTCGAACGACACATGGTTCGTGGTCGCTTATCATAACACTGTTGTAAACCACCGCGCGCCTCCAATCGCCGCTTGAAGGATGGCCGGCGGGTGACGGGATCATCACTTGATCCAATGTCGGCGCGGGAGCCTCGGATGTCCGCATCCCCCGCGACAAGGCCAACGAAAAGGGGCCGGAAGTTTCCTTCCGGCCCCGCTCGGTGGCTGTGTTGTAGATCGCGGTTACGCGCCTTCAAATTCTTCTTCGTCCTGGTTCATAGCCGGGCCGCTGTCCTTGCCGCGCGCTTCGACATCGCGGTCGACGAATTCGATGATCGCCATGTGCGACGCGTCACCAGCACGGAAACCGGCCTTGATGATGCGCAGATACCCGCCTTCGCGGTCGCTATAACGGTCGGCCATAACATCAAACAGCTTCTTGACCTGCGTTTCGTCGACCATGCGGCCCATCGCCAGGCGGCGATTGGACAGGCCGCCACGCTTTGCCAGTGTGACCAGCTTTTCAACATAGGGGCGCAGTTCCTTGGCTTTCGCCACGGTCGTCTTGATCTGCTCATGCTTGACCAGCGCATCCGCCATATTGCGGAACAGGGCCTTGCGGTGGCCCGACTTACGCGACAGCTTACGCTGTGAAATACCATGACGCATATTCTATACTCCTGTTTATCGACCCTTCCGGGCGGGAAACCGGTTCCCACTTTCCCTGAAGGGATCGACGTTCGTTATGGGCCCGTGTCAGGTAGCCCGTAGCTGGCAGCAGTAGGGGCTACCTTCCCATTTTCGTCACCCCAGCAAAAGCTGGGATCGTTCAACGCTAGGTCGGACCTCGCGGAGAGCGGCCCCAGCTTTCGCTGGGGCGACGCTTTTCGTTAACCCAGCAGCTCTTGTTCGAGCTTCTTGGCCATTTCTTCGATATTCTCGGGCGGCCATCCAGGGATGTCCATGCCCAGACGCAGACCCATGCTCGACAGCACTTCCTTGATTTCGTTCAAGGACTTGCGGCCAAAGTTTGGCGTCCGTAGCATTTCGGCTTCGGTCTTCTGGACCAGATCGCCGATGTAAATGATGTTGTCGTTCTTGAGGCAATTGGCCGAACGGACCGATAATTCCAATTCGTCGACCTTCTTGAGAAGGTAACGGTTGAGCTGGTTGGCATCGGATTCTTCCGGCTGAGCGGCCATGCCGATCATCTGGCCTTGCGGCTGCGGAATGCCATCTTCGAAGTGGACGAACAACGTCAGCTGATCCTGCAGAATGCGCGCAGCATAGGCCACGGCGTCTTCAGGAGTGATCGTGCCATCGGTTTCAATGGTCAGATTGAGCTTATCGTAGTCCAGTTCCTGGCCAACACGGGCATTATCAACCTTGTAGCTGACCTGACGCACGGGCGAATATAGCGAATCGACAGGGATCAGGCCGATTGGCGCGTCCACCGGACGGTTGGCCACAGCCGGAACATAGCCGCTGCCGGTGTCGGCAGTCAGTTCCATGTTGAAGCTGGCACCATCATCAAGATGGCAGATAACCAGATCCTTGTTCATCACTTCGATGTCGCCGGAAACAGCGATATCGCCAGCTTTGACAGTGGCCGGACCGGTTGCAGACAGCTGCAAACGCTTGGGGCCTTCGCCTTCCATGCGCAGAGCGATCTGCTTTACGTTCAGGACGATGTCGGTGACATCTTCGCGCACGCCGGCAAGCGACGAGAATTCATGCAGCACGTTCTCGATCTTGATCGAGGTAATCGCGGCACCTTGCAGCGATGACAGCAGCACGCGACGCAGAGCATTGCCAAGTGTGAGGCCGTAACCGCGTTCAAGCGGTTCAGCGACAAACGTGGTCTTGCGCTTGCCTTCGCCACCATCCTTGATTTCAAGGCTGTTGGGTTTCTTGAGTTCCTGCCAGTTCTTGGTGTTGACGGACATGGATTTCCCCTGGAGTTCAGTTCGGGCGGGATCGGTGCGGTGACTTACTGGTCAAAACCCGCGGCCGATCCATGAAAACACGGCGGCATGTGAGAATTCACAAACCGCCGAGAAGGCGAATTAGACGCGGCGCCGCTTGGACGGGCGGACCCCGTTATGCGGAATTGGCGTAACGTCACGGATCGAAGTGATCGTGAAGCCAACGGCCTGCAGGGCACGTAGCGCGCTTTCGCGGCCGGAACCCGGACCTTTGACTTCGACTTCCAAGGTCCGCACGCCGTGTTCGGCGGCTTTCTTGCCGGCGTCATCCGCAGCTACCTGAGCAGCATATGGGGTGGACTTGCGGCTTCCCTTGAAGCCCATCGTGCCGGCGCTGGACCAACTGATTGTGTTGCCCTGCGCGTCGGTGATGGTGATCATCGTGTTGTTGAAGCTGGCGTTTACGTGCGCAACGCCGCTGGAAATATTTTTCCGCTCGCGGCGCCTGATGCGCTGTGGTTCGCGTGCCATGGTATGTTTATCCTGTTCTTATAAGAAGGTGAGGTAAGTGAGCGCCAAACTGGTCGCTGCTTACTTCTTCTTGCCCGCGATAGCCTTTGCCTTACCCTTGCGGGTACGGGCATTGGTGTGGGTACGTTGGCCGCGGACCGGCAGGCCCTTACGGTGACGCAACCCGCGGTACGACGCCAGATCCATCAAGCGCTTGATATTCATCGCAACGGTGCGACGAAGATCACCCTCGACAGCATGTTCTGCGTCGATGGTTTCGCGAATCTGAAGGATTTCCGCATCCGAGAGGTCCTGAACGCGGCGGGCATGATCGATGCCCAATTTGTCCGCAATCCGAACCGCCGTTGTGCGGCCGATACCGTGAATATAGGTGAGCGCGATAATAACGCGCTTGTTGGTGGGGATATTTACCCCGGCAATACGTGCCACTTAATTCTCCATGCTCCACAGGGAAACGCGCGGATTTTCCGGACATCGGAAGGGCGCGCCCCTATCTCATCGCTACAAAATTCATCCGAAATACCGTGTTTCAAAACAGCAAAAGCCCGGATGGCGCGCTCAATGGCTACCGCCTGCCGGACAATCCATGCCTTCGAACACCGCAATCTTCGAATGAAAGCCGCGCTTAAGACGATTCTCGCCGCGCGTCAACCGGTAAGGGCGCAAAGGCTTTTACGCTCCCAAAAGCAAGGGGCGTGCCGATCGTTTCAAAGTTGCAAATACCATTTTGTCGGTACTGTGCAAACCCAAACCGTCCAGCACGCCGTTTTGTCAGCAATTGTCTTCGTCAGACAACCCCGAAGGCCAGCATCGCGTCGGCGACTTTCTTGAAGCCGGCAATGTTCGCGCCTTTCACATAGTCGACATAGCCACCACCCTGGTCGCCATAGGTAATGCAGCGGCCGTGAATGCCCTGCATGATGTCGAGCAGCATCTGTTGCAGTTCTTCCTCTTTCCAGGAACGCCGCTCGGAATTCTGGCTCATTTCCAGACCCGACACGGCGACCCCGCCAGCGTTGGCGGCTTTGCCCGGCGCGAACATGATCTTGGCGTCCTTGAATACGTGAGTCGCCTCCAACGTGGAGGGCATATTGGCGCCTTCGGACACTGCGATGCAGCCATTGGCGATCAATGCCCTTGCCTCGTCTGCATCGAGTTCGTTCTGCGTGGCACAGGGCAAGGCAACATCGCATTTGACGTGCCACGGACGTTTGCCTTCGTGGAAAGTCGCGCCCTTGAATTCGTCGGCATATTCACTGATCCGCCCACGGCGGTGCGTTTTATGAGCCTTGATCCAATCGATTTTGTCCTGATCGATGCCGTCGGGATCGTGAATGAAGCCGCCCGAATCCGACATGGTAACAACCTTGCCGCCCAATTGAGTTATCTTTTCCGCGGCATGGGTGGCGACATTGCCGGAACCGGAAATGACCGCTGTCTTGCCGTTCACCCCGTCGCTGCGGTGCTTGAGCATTTCTGCCAGGAAATAAACTGCGCCATAGCCGGTCGCCTCAGGTCGGATCATCGATCCGCCATATTCCATGCCCTTGCCTGTCAATACGCCGGTGAAGTGGTTGGTAATCCGCTTGTACTGCCCGAACATATAGCCGATCTCACGACCGCCCACGCCAATATCGCCGGCCGGAACATCGATATCCGCGCCGATATGACGATACAGTTCAGTCATGAAACTTTGGCAGAACCGCATCACTTCACGGTCGGACTTGCCCTTGGGGTTGAAATTCGATCCGCCCTTCCCGCCGCCCATCGGCAAACCGGTCAGCGCATTTTTGAAGGTTTGTTCAAACGCGAGGAATTTCAGCACGCTCTCGTTCACACTGGGGTGAAACCGCAGACCGCCCTTATATGGGCCAATCGCATTGTTGTTCTGGACCCGCCAGCCGCGCTGGACGCGGACATTGCCCTGATCATCTTCCCAACAGACGCGGAAACTCATCACACGGTCGGGTTCTGCGATCCGGCGGAGGATTTGCTGCGAGTGATACGCCTCCTTATCCTCCATGAAATCGAAGATATCTTCCGCAACTTCTTGCACAGCCTGGGTAAACTCAGGTTGATGCGGGTTGCGGCGTTTTACGCCATCCATAAATGTATTGAGATCAACGTGATCGGTAACTGCCATGATCGCCCCCTCCAAGGTACGCGGGCGGCATCATGCCCCCCGGGTTTGAATTATTGCGACCAATCCGCGAGCGGGGCGGCGTATTCGTTGTGAACCGCGCCCTCTGCCTCTGGTGATACCCTAGCGGAGAATTTCCCCGGCGCAATGCGAAGGGACAAACTCTCTTCGCGCACTAGTCATCGCTGAGCGCGCCGAAGGCATCTTTAACCGATTGGGCCTTTTTTGCCTGAGCAGCTTTTTCTACTTTTGGCTCAGTCTGATTGGGTTCCTTGGCTTGAGGTTTCGCCGGATCCTTTGTGCCCGCGCTGCCTTTGGCAGGCACTGCCGCTACCGGGCCAAGCAGTTTGGCAAGGCCCGCCAGTTGCTGGCTCATTACCCCGTCGACTGCTTTGGCGATTTCGGAGGTTTCAAACCGCATATAGCCCCCGACTACATACTCAAAGACGATCACTGTGCCCTTGTCAGTGGCGGTCAGAGTTATCGTCAGCACGCCGTCTACCGGCTCGCTTTGCAGGGGCCCAAGTCCGCCGCGCATGCGCAGCGCTTTCGGCGGATCTGCAAGAACCACTGTCATATGATGTGCGCTGCCGCGCCGAACACCCTCGGGAGCATCCTTGGGCGAAGGCAGCAGTTCGCAAAAGCATCCACCTGCCTGCGCACTGATGTAGAGGTTTTCTGCATCGGCAGACCAAGTGTGATTGTCATTCCACCATTGCGACGGGGTGATTAACGCCTGCCAAGCCTCAAACGGTGTAGCTTTTACAACAACCGCATCGCGGGTGACAAAGCTGTCGTCACCCTGCTTTATGACTTCGGCGGAGGCAGGCTGGGCCAACATCAATGTGGCGGCGCAGGCAGCGATCACGGCAGTATGGAATTTCAGCATATCAGGCACTCCGGTTTTCCGGTCACCTATTCCACGGCGCGGAACAAAACCCAAGAGGCGACCTGCAAAATGCTTGCCGAATCGCCTGTCAGACCGACTTCAACCGAGTATTGCATCCAGTGCGCTTGTGACTGATTCAATACTGGCCATGCCATCAACCCGGGTAACAATACCATGATCTTCATAGACCGGCAGGATAGGCGCCGTCTTAGCGCGATATTCCTGCATACGCATGCGGACTGTCTCTTCATTATCGTCGGGGCGGCGCTTGAAATCTGTGCTACCGCATTTGTCACACACGCCGTCCACAGCTGGCAGCTTGTAGCGATCATGGTAGCTTGCACCACATTTGGCGCAAGTGAAGCGGCCGGTGATCCGGTCTACGAGCGCATCTTCATTAACTTCCAGCTCGATCACATGGTCGAGTGTGCGGCCATGACGCACAAGTATTTCCTCGAGCGATTTCGCCTGTTGCTTAGTCCGGGGATAGCCATCAAAAATTGCGCCGGTTTCAGAGCCCATGGCGGTCAGTTCGGCGTCGATCAGCGCGGAAACTATCTCGTCAGAAACCAGTTCACCCCGATCCATTACTGCTTTGGCCTCAAGCCCAACCGGAGTGCCTGCCTTCACCGCCGCACGCAGCATATCGCCAGTGGATAATTGGCGCATGCCATATTGATCGACCAGGCGCGAAGCCTGCGTCCCTTTACCGGCGCCAGGAGGCCCCAAAAGGATGATATTCACAGCAAAGCCCCCCAGTAATTCGAAAGCAAGTGACCCAATCCCAAGCCTGCGCGCATTAGCGCATCCGGCCCTTCAGTTTCGCCTTCTTGATCAAATCGCCATATTGGTGAGCTAGCAAATGTGACTGTACCTGGCTGATCGTATCAACGGTGACGTTGACCACAATCAACAGGCTGGTCCCGCCGAGAAACAACGGAATACCGGTTTGCGCAATCACATATTCCGGGATGACACAGACCAATGTAAGGTAAGCTGCGCCGACCACAGTGATCCTGGTCAAAACATAATCGAGATATTCAGCAGTGCGATTGCCCGGACGGATACCGGGGATAAAACCGCCATTCTTCTTTAGATTTTCCGCTGTTTCCTCAGGGTTGAAAACCACTGCGGTGTAAAAGAAGCAGAAGAAGATGATGCCCGCTGCGTACAGCGCCATATACAGCGGCTGACCGTGCTGGAGATATTGCAGGACCGATTGCAGAATCGCCCCGCCCGTGCTTTCCGTGCTGACCGAATTGCCGGCAAACTGGGTAATCGTTAGCGGCAAAAGCAGCAGCGAACTGGCGAAGATCGGCGGAATAACACCCGCCGTATTGATCTTCAGCGGCAGATGACTGCGGTCAGCTTGCATCATGCCCTGCGCGCTGGCGCGCTTGGGATATTGAATCAGCAAACGCCGCTGCGCCCGCTCCATGAAACAAATGAACAAAATCAGGATGATCACCATGCCGATAAAACCGATGATCACCGCCGGGCCGATCGAACCGGTGCGACCGCCTTCGAACAGATTGGTCACAAAGGTCGGGAACTGGGCAACGATACCCGCCATAATGATCAGCGATACGCCGTTACCGATCCCGCGCGAGGTAATCTGTTCACCCAGCCACAGCAGAAACATGGTCCCGCCGACTAGCGAGATAACCGCGCCGATGCGGAACATATAGCCGGTTTGCACCACCGCCTGCAGCCCGCTTTGCGCGCCATAAGCCTCAAGCCCGGCAGCCAGAAACCAGCCCTGGATGGCGCACAGAAATACCGTGCCATAGCGGGTGTATTGATTGAGTTTTTGTCGGCCGGTTTGCCCTTCCTTCTTCAGCGCAGCAAGCGCCGGATGAAGGGACGATGCCATTTGCACCACAATTGACGCAGTAATATAGGGCATCACGCCGAGCGCGATGAGGCTCATCCGCTCCAGACTGCCTCCGGAAAATGTGTTGAAAAGATCGAGGATCCCGCCCCGGGTCTGATCATACAGCGTTTCCAGAACCAGCGGGTTTACCCCAGGCAGCGGGACGAAGCTGAGAAAACGAAACACGATGAGCGCACCGATCGTGAACCAGATTCGGCTCTTGAGCTCGGTGGCTTTCGAGAAATTGGCGAGACTTAGATTACTCGCGATATTATCGGCGCGTGATGCCATGTTCTTGTGTGAGCCTTAACGTGAGTTAGCCGTAAGATGGGCACCGGAAAATCCGGCCTTCGCTGGTCACATAAGGTGCGTGTGACCGAATGTCGAACCCTGCACCTCGAAAAACCAACATCCCGGCCATTTCAGGAGCCGCTGTCCACAGGCATCATGCCCGATTCCAGCGCCCCAAGCGGTGTCGCCACCTGGCCGGGACAAAAGGTCTTACTTCTTGTTCTTCTTTTCAAGGCGCTTGGCGGTTGCTTCCGCCTTCTTCGCCTTGATTTCGAGATTCGTCGGAAGGGTCACTTCGACCGAACCGCCAGCCTTTTCAACCGCTGCAACTGCGCCCTTGGAGGCACCTGCGACGGAGAACTTGATCTTTGCGGTGGTCAGTGCACCCTTGGCGAGAAGACGCACACCATTCTTGCCGCCACGACCGAGGCCGGCAGCTTTCAAGGCATCGTGATCGACCAACTTCTTGGCGTCCAGCTTACCCGCATCGATGAACTTCTGGACCATACCCAGGTTCACTTCGGCAAAATCCTTGCCAAACGGGTTGTTGAAGCCGCGCTTTGGCAGGCGCATGTGGAGCGGCATCTGGCCGCCTTCGAAGCCCTTGATGGCAACACCTGAACGGGCCTTCTGGCCCTTCTGGCCGCGGCCAGCAGTCTTGCCCTTGCCCGAACCGATACCCCGGCCCACGCGCATGCGTGATTTACGGGCGCCATCATTATCGCGGAGTTCATTAAGTTTCATGGTCGTGCACTCGCTTTCGCTTTGTTCGCGCTATGTTGTAGAAAGAGGGGGCCAATAGCGATGAGAGCGCCGTCTGTCACCCCCTTATTGGCGGAAGAAAGCCAGAGCGTTATGGACCGGCCGGCTCGCGAACGATTGTAACACTTTCCACCGCAAATTGGCGGCATTGAACCCAAGCTGCCCGCAGCCGGTTTACTGGCCTGTCAAAAAACCGCCAGATCACCCATGAAACCAAAGGAACCATTACAAAACACATCGCCGCCACGGCAAGCCTTTCCGTGAACGGACCATTAATAGTGAAAAACCACTGCATTCCAACCCAATGCAGGAGGTAGATAACATAGGAAAGATCAGCGAACATCCGGTCTGTGCTGTCGCTCTTGCGATACACAGTGTGCAACGCAAAAGGTATTGTCAGAAATGCCATGGCAACATTGAATTGAGGGTTATAGGCAAAAAGCGGACCAGGCTCCGCCCCGCCCCATAGAACGCCGCGCCAAGGTGAAATGGTTACAAGAATCAGAATTGCTGCAACCGTGAATGCACTACTGAAGGCGGCCTGCTTGCCTGGTTCCCAGTTCTGCCGCGCAGCGATCATTCCGACCATGAAAAAGAAGAGGTATTTTAGCAGTACTGGTGTCACGAAATATATAGATACCACCGCTGAAATTGCCGCTGCGATCAGCGAAATTAGGCGATTTTCATATTTTGTAAGCAGCCATGCAAGTAGCGGAGAAACCGCGTAAAATTGCATTTCAACATCCAGTGACCATGCTGCACCGATCGGCAGGTAATCTAGCCAGGCGTATCCGAGAAAGAACGTGCTGGACGCGATCAAATGAGCGAATTGACCGCCAAATATTCGCGACTCTTCGATCCCGATCAACAGAAGTATCGGGATCGTGATTGCCGAAACCAAGATCATAACCGGCGCCAATCGCCAAAATCGGCTGATTATATATGTGAAGTAAGGCGCTCTGGTAGTTTGATAGCGCCCCGCCCACATTCTTTGGACCCAAAATCCGCTGAGCATGAAAAATACGTAGACCGCATAAGGGCCCAAGCCGAAGCTCGAAAAATGATGCACAAATACCAACAGCGCGAGAAACAAACGGAACGCACCTGGCTCAACCGGCCATGCTAGGCGGCGCGGATACGCAAGGATCGAACCGGAAATGTTGCTGCTGACCATACTGCCCCTTGTCCCTGAAGGCGCAATGCCGTCAATCGTTGTCCCGAAAATGTCGTGCCTGCATCAACATGTCTAGGCGGGGAAAAAGAAGGGCCCCGATTTGCATCAGGGCCCTTCAAATTTTGTTTCTGTGTGTCTAGGCAGCCTTATTCGACAATTTGCACCATATGAGGCAGCTTGGCGAGTGTACCACGCACTTCAGGCGTGTCCTGAAGAGTCACAACCTTATGCATCTTGTTCAGACCAAGACCGATCAGCATCTGACGTTGCTTGTCTGGACGGCGGATTGGAGAACCGATCTGCTTTAGCGTGATCGTTTTCCCAGCAGTCTTTTTTGCATCAGCCATCAATCTTACTCCGTAACCGCAGCGGCTTCGGCTTCCGCCTCAACTTCACTGGATCCACCGCGGCCAAGCAGGTCAGAAACCTTCTTGCCCCGGCGCTGGGCAACAGACTTCGGCGAAGTCTGGTTGACGAGCGCATCAAAAGTGGCGCGGATCATGTTGTAGGGGTTGGATGTACCCATCGACTTGGTCACCACATCGGCAACACCAAGGCTTTCGAACACCGCACGCATTGGACCACCGGCAATGATCCCGGTACCCGGAGGTGCCGAACGAACATTGACCAGGCCAGCGCCGAAACGGCCCTTGCCATCATGGTGAAGCGTACGACCCTCTTTCAGGGAAACACGGATCATCTTCTTTTTCGCAGCAGCAGTCGCCTTGGTTATGGCTTCCGGCACTTCACGTGCCTTACCCTTACCGAAGCCAACCCGGCCAGCGCCGTCACCGACCACGACCAACGCAGCAAAGCCAAAGCGCTTACCGCCCTTTACAGTCTTGGAAACGCGGTTGATGTGAACCAGCTTTTCAGTCAGCCCATCATCGGGTTCATCACGGCCACCGCGACGGTTATTGTCACGGCCACCGCCACGTCCGCGGTTACCACCTGGGCCGCCCTGCCCGCCTTGACCACCCCGATTGTTACCACCGCCGCGATTGCTGCGCGGCTGGGACGGAGCGCCACCAGCAGCCGATTGAGCATCTGCAGCCTGTGTCGTCGCGACCGTTGGTGTCGGGGTAGAACCCGCATTGTCGATCACAGGCTCCGGAGCGGGAGCTGCTTTTTCCTTGGCTTCAGCAGCAGGCGCTGCCTCATCCTTGGCCTTTGCAGCAGGTGCCGCTTTGGCTTCAGGCTGAACCTTGGTTTCTTCGACAGTTGCCGCCGGGGTTTCTTCAGTTTTTTTATCGTCAGCCATAATCAGAACTCCAGACCGCCTTCACGCGCGGCGTCGGCCAGCGCTTTGACGCGGCCATGGAACAAGAAGCCACCGCGATCGAATACGACGGTGGTGACGCCAGCCTTTTTGGCAGCCGTGGCAATATCTTTGCCAACCTGACTGGCGGCGTCGACATTGGCGCCGGAAGCCTTCGCCCCGAGCGTCGATGCAGCGGCGACCGTGCGGCCGTTTTTGTCATCGATGATCTGGGCGTAGATGTGACGTCCGGTGCGATGCACCGAAAGGCGCGCACGGTCGCCAGAGCGAGCCCGCAAAGCGGACCGCACACGGCGGCGGCGGCGTTCGAACAGAGAAAGCTTGGCCATCTTACTTCTTCTTCCCTTCCTTGCGGAAGACGTATTCGCCGCGGTACTTGATGCCCTTGCCCTTATAGGGTTCGGGCTTGCGCCACTGACGGACTTCGGCAGCGAACTGACCGACTGCCTGTTTGTCATTCCCGCTGATCTC
>JBBKWK010000156.1:0-3544 GCA_037968915.1 Pontixanthobacter sp. | reverse complement strand
ATGGCGCGCCAGGGCATCACCGGCCATTCGATGGGCGGCCACGGCGCGCTGACTATCGCGCTACGCAATCCAGACCGTTTCAAATCGGTCAGCGCCTTCGCCCCGATTGTCAGCCCGCTGAATTGCCCATGGGGCGAGAAAGCGCTGGGCGGCTATCTGGGACCGGACGCTAGCAATGATCGGGCAGCATGGCGGAAATATGACGCCGTCGCGCTGATCGAGGACGGCGCGCGGCTCGAAAACCTGCTGGTGGACCAGGGCACCGCCGACAATTTCCTGACCGAGCAGCTAAAAACCGGCCTCCTGGCCCTCGCCTGCCGCAAAGCCAACATCCCCGCGACCATCCGGATGCAGGAGGGGTATGACCACTCCTATTACTTCATCGAAACGTTCATGGCGGAACATGTGAAATGGCATGCGGAGCGGCTGGCTTAATCAGCGGATTATTCCAGGACCTTGTTCGTCGGAAAATGTTCAATTTCGATTTGTCGGCCCAATAATTCCGGCTGTGTCGGAACACTCCCTTCCATTGGCCGTTGCAACTTTGAGCCGTGCATCGCGATCAGACATCGTGTGTCGCCCATTGCATCCAAACGATGCTCGCACCAACCCCGAAAGCGAACCATGCCCCAGATCACAACAGTGAACCCTGCGACCGACGAAGAGATTTCAAACTATAGTCTGATGAGCGCCGAAGAGGCATTCAAGAAGGTGCAGGCAGCCCATACAGCGTTCCAGGATTGGCAGAAAAAGAGTCATGAAGACCGCAGTTCCTATCTGCGAGATATTGCGAAGGCCCTCCGTAATAAATCGGCCGAGTTTGCTGCCTTGATGACCCAGGAGACCGGCAAGCTGCTGCGCGACGGCGGGGACGAAGTGGAACTCTGTGCGCGTATTTTTGAATATACCGCTGATAATGGCCCCAAAGAGCTGGCCGACCAAGAGCGTAAACATAGTGGCGGCAAGAAACGCGGGATCGTTACGTTTTCTCCGATTGGAGTGATCTACAGCATCCAGCCATGGAATTTTCCGGTATATCAACCCGTCCGCGTACTCGCCGCCAATCTGATGGCCGGGAACGCCGTGATCCTGAAGCATGCTTCGATTTGCACTGGTAGCGGGCTGATGTTGCGCGATATCTGCGTCGAAGCCGGATTGCCCGAAGGGCTATTTGATGTGGTCCTGGTTGACCATGATGTTTCGGATGAAATCATCGCACATAAACTGATCCGCGCCGTAACAATGACGGGTAGTGATGGTGCTGGCCGTCATATCGGACAGCAAGCTGCGAAAAACCTGAAAAAGTCCGTTCTCGAACTGGGTTCCAACGACGCCTATCTGGTTCTTGAGGACGCTGACATTGAGTTAGCGGTAAAGACCTGCGTCCAGGGCCGCCTGTATAATAACGGTGAAACTTGTGTGTCGGCAAAAAGGTTTGTCGTTACGGATTCAGTTTATGAGGCTTTCACCAGCGCATTTGTAAAACAATTCAAAGCCATCAAGATGGGTGACCCAACAGCGGAAGATACCCAACTCGGTCCCGTGTCCAGTCAGGAACAATTCGACACACTATTGGAACAGGTCAAACAAAGCGTAGAAGGCGGCGCAGAGCTGCTTTGCGGCGGCCATCCGGAAGACGGCGTGGGACAATATTTTCCCGCGACAGTGCTCGCCAACTGCAAGCCGGGCACTCCTGCCTATGACGATGAATTGTTCGGGCCGGTCGCCTCGGTCATCAGGGCCAAGGATGATGCGGACGCAATGCGAATCGCCAATGACAGCCGATATGGCCTTGGCGGCGGTATATTCACGAAGGACGAAGAAAAGGCGTTGATACTCGCCCGCGATCATTTCGATACCGGTATGATCCGCATAAATTCGTTTGGGACAGCCGATCCCAACATGCCTTTCGGCGGAGTGAAGAATTCCGGGTTCGGCCGCGAACATGGAGGGTTCGGGATGAAGGAATTTGTCAATGCCAAGGCGATTTACTTTCCGTGACCTTGCCGTTCCGACACCCCCTGCTGCATCCGCTTTTCAATATTAGGAGTTATAAATGAATGTTCTCGTAGCCGGAGCCACCGGCAAAACTGGCTTGCGCTTGATAACCGAGCTCAACGACCGTGGACACAAGCCGATCGCACTGGTGCGAGAAAGCTCAGACACCAGCGCCCTGCCATCGGATGTTGAACTCCGCTTAGGCGATCTGACTGATCTGCAGGACGATGTATGCCAGGGATGTGAGGCTGTAATATTTGCGGCGGGTTCAGGCGGAGATACCGATGCCAAGACGACAGACAAGGTCGACCGCGACGGTGCCAAACGGCTGATTGATCTGGCTGCAAAGGCGGGCGCGGACCGCTTTGTGATGTTGAGCAGTGTCGGCGCAGAAGATCCGGATCCGGACAGCGAGTTGGCCCATTATCTGCAAGCCAAGCATGCGGCTGACGAACATCTCAAGGCTTCGGGTCTCAGTTACGCGATTGTTCGCCCGGTCGCCCTGACCGACGAGGACGGCACCAGAGAAATTCGCCTTGGCGATCAGGTCGATGTGGAAGGACAAGCTGCTAGAGGCGATGTCGCATCTGTGTTGGCGGAAGCTATTGATAGCGCAGACTGGCACAATAACGTTGCATTGATGCAGTCCGTTTAAGGGACTCGAGGTTGCGGCTGCCTGGAATTAAGGGAACAACGAAATAAGGTGGAATTGCGGTGACACCTTAATAAACCCCAAATTCTTCGCTGCCCGCTACCCCTACCTCACCGCAATTTTCCTACTCGCCGCCAAGGTGCTAGCCCAGTTGCGGCTCTTTGACATGGTCGGATCTATGCCTCTCGCTCTGCACGCACGGCCGCGGAAAGTTTCCCCGCCGGACAATCTGTGTCCGCAGGGGTATTTTCGCAATTAACGCACTCTAATAAAACAGAAATAACCCGCCGGACACCAGATGTTGGATGTGTCACTTGTGTAACCCTGATGCGGTCGTCACCTGCTCAGTTGGAACACCGCATATTCGGCGCGCCAATTGGCTCCGGCGGCGCTGATCTCGCGGTCGCCGGCGAAGAACCAGCTGCGGTCTGCGGTCACCTTCATGTCGCGTAGTAACTCGCGGAAATCGGTCACGGTGACGTGGTGAATGTTCTGCGTTTCGTACCAGCTGACCGGCAAGTGCCGCGTTACCGGCATCCGTCCGGTCATCAGCAAGGCGCCGCGCATCCGCCAATTGGCGAAATTGGGAAAACTGACGAAGGCCTGCCGCCCGACGCGCAGCAGCTGGCCCAGCATCAGATCGGGTCGCTCTGCCGTTTGCAGCGTCTGGCTGAGGACCGCGTAATCGAACGCCCCATCGGGATATTCGGACAGGTCGCGGTCGGCATCGCCCTGCACCACGGACAGGCCGCGCGCGACGCATTGTACAACCTGCGCCGGATCAATCTCCAGCCCGCGTGCATCAACCTGTTTTTCATCGCGCAGCGCCGCCATCAGCACCCCGTCGCCGCAGCCGATATCCAGCACCCGCGTGCCGGGATCGATATGGTCGGC
>JBBKWK010000155.1:0-3615 GCA_037968915.1 Pontixanthobacter sp. | reverse complement strand
TTTACGGGCAATCCAGCAATGGCACGAAAATTGCTAGAACCTCCAGTATCCTGATTGGAATTGGAGAGATTGATGCGCCTTCCTGTAAAATTCGCTGCCGCCATGGCGATGATAACCATGCCAGCCATTGCGGTGGCCCAAAATGGCACCGCAGCCGACCTCGCTGAGATCGACCGCGAAGTTGCCGCCTTTACCGGTGCATCTATTGGTATGCCGGGAGGAGCGCGCGCGCCGCTGGACCGCCGGATGCGGTTGACCCGCTGCAATATGCCCTTGCAGCTATCGGCCTACGGCATGCGGCAAGACAGCGTGCTGGTGCAATGCCCTGGCGGCTGGCGTGTGTTCGTACCGCTATCCCGCGGGGCCGAGCCGGCGGCGAAGGCCGAACTGATTTCGCGCGGAGACCGGGTGAGTATTGTGCTGGAAGGCCGAGGCTTCTCCGTCACCCAAACGGGCGAGGCAATGGAATCGGGCGCAGATGGTGACTGGATCCGGGTGAAACCGCCCGGTCTGGGCGATCCGATCCGGGCTAAGGTGATCAGCCCTGGCCGGGTTACGATTCCGCTGGGCTAAGTCCTACATATTTGGCTGAGCCTTAAATCTTTACGGAAGCGGTCGTTCTACTGTTTAGGAACAATAAGGACATAAGTAATGGCCCCGTATGACATCCCTCGAATCCAAGGCGTCGCAGCTCTGCGTCCGGCGGGCCGCGAGACAAACACGCAGCAACCCGCCCCCAAGGCAGTAGAGCGCGGCGTCCCGCAAGATAGTTCGGCAGTAAAAGTCGAAACGGCTGGCGATGCGAACTTGCACCAGATCCCGATCGATGCGGAACGCGTCGCAGAAATCCGCAGCGCGCTGCAAGACGGCACCTATCCGCTGGCACCCGCCAAAACAGCTGACGCAATGATCGCGGCCCTCATGCTGCTGGCGGTTGACGTATGACCGTTTCCACTAGAACACTCGTTTCCGAAATTCAGCTCGCCGATCAATTACGGCAGATGATTGCCGTGCTGCAAGCAGAGCGGCAAGCGCTTGCCGAAATGGATATCGACGCACTGATGGTCAGCGCGATGGGCAAACAAGGCCTGTGCGACGATCTGCAAGAAACCACACCCGCCGCGCTCGATAATGAATGCGAAGGCTTGCTGCGCTCGGCGCGCCAGCTGAACGAGGTCAATCGCCGTGTGCGCAACTTGCTCGCAGTTAATGTATCGGCCCGGCTGGACGCGCTTACTGGCTCGGCTGGCCTTTACCGCAGGCAGACTGCCAGCCCTCAAAGCGGGCGACATAGGGCCTGACCTACTAATTAGGTAGAACGTTTTCTCCAATCTGGCACGGGTTTTGCAAAGTGGTCTGGGTAACAACCCGAACGGACCCAGCCAGTGAGCGACCCGATACAGATTTCACCCACCGCACCAGCCAGCGCTGGTGATGCTCGTGCCCGGCAAGCCATTGCGCGTGCCGCCAGTCGGACTGGCGTTGATTTCAATTATCTGCTGGCGCAGGCGAAGCTGGAATCCAGCCTCGATCCGTCGGCCAAGGCCAAAACTTCCAGCGCCAGCGGTCTCTATCAATTCATCGATTCGACCTGGCTGCGGACACTCGATCAGCATGGCGAGGGGATGGGCCTGGGCTCCGTCGCTGCTGCAATTGATACTGCTGGTGGCCGTTCGCGCGTCTCCGATCCTTCGCAGCGCGCGGCAATCATGGCCCTACGCTTCGATCCTGATACATCCGCGCTAATGGCCGGAGCCTTGGCGAATGACAATCGCGAGGCCCTGACCGGCGTACTCGGGCGTGAACCCGATTCTGCCGAACTATATCTCGCACATTTCCTCGGCACTGGCGGAGCAGGCAAGTTCCTTGGCCAATTGAGCGCCAATCCCGATCTTTCCGCCGCGTCTATCCTACCCAAAGCCGCCGCTGCCAACCGAAGTATTTTCTATGGTCCGGGCGGCTCTGCGCGGTCGGTGGCTGAGGTCATGGACGTGATCCGCACCAAGATGGCGGGTGCGATGGAAAATGGCGGCACACCATCATTCCAATTCGCCGGGCGTAATATCGGCAGCCCCAGCTATCCATCCTATCCTCCGCCCTATTCCCCGGCATCTAGCCGGATGAGCGAAGCGGCGGGCGGCAGTGCGGCGGCAATGCCCTCAATGGCGGACACTTTGAAATCCAGTTTCGCGCTAACGGGTGACTTGATGCCCGAACGCGCGCGCAATCACGTGCGCGGTGCCTATGCCGCTCTTCAGGCGTTCAAACTATGACTGCCTTACCAACAACCGCAGCCGCACCAAAACCCGCAGCCTTCTCGCTCGCAACTCTCGCCCTCCCGATTGGCATCATGATGCTGATCGTGCTGATGGTTCTGCCTATCCCTACGATAATGTTGGACGCCTTTTTCGTCCTCAACATCGCGCTATCAGTCGCGATCCTGATGGCGGCGATGAATGCCGCCAAGCCGCTCGACTTTTCGTCCTTTCCCTCGGTATTGCTGTTTGCGACGCTGCTGCGCCTGGCGCTGAATGTCGCCTCCACTCGCATCGTGCTGGTCAATGGCCACGAAGGCGAAGCGGCGGCTGGACAGGTAATCGAGGCATTCGGACGCTTCCTGATCGATGGCAATTTTGCCGTCGGCCTATTCGTGTTCGTCATCTTGCTGATCATCAATATGGTGGTGGTCACCAAGGGTGCAGGCCGCGTATCGGAAGTGTCTGCGCGTTTCACGCTGGATGCCTTGCCCGGCAAGCAGATGGCGATCGACAGCGATATTGCCGCTGGTTTGATGACCGCCGAAGAAGCCAAGGCCCGGCGCACTGAAGTATCGACCGAAGCCGATTTCTACGGCGCGATGGATGGTGCCTCCAAATTCGTTAAAGGCGATGCGATTGCAGCGTTGCTGATCCTCGGGATCAACATCATTGCCGGTTTCTGCCTCGGCATGATCAGCCACGGGCTATCCATGAGCGAGGCAGCGGAACGCTACATCACCTTGGCCGTGGGCGATGCGCTCGTCGCGCAGGTGCCCGCATTGCTGCTTTCTATCGCTGCCGCCGTGATCGTCACCCGCGTCGCCGACAAGAGCGATCTTGCAGGCCATATTGGCGGACAATTTTCCGATCCGCGTAGCTGGATGCCGGTTGCGATTGTGCTCGGCGCTCTTGGGATGATACCCGCCATGCCGCAGAGTATTTTCCTGCCCGCCGCTGCCTTTGCTGCGTGGCTGACCTGGATGCTCAAACGCCGCACGACAATAGCCGCAATTCCCATGCCGGTTGAACCGGTCAAATCGGCCGAAGCCATTTCTATCGAAGAGGTCAGCGATCACACGCTGGTCACTATCGAGCTTGGTTACGGGTTGGTCCATCTGGTCGATGAAAAGCGCGGTGCGCCGCTGGTTGCCCGGGTAACCGGGGTGCGCAAGCAATTGTCACTCGAGTGCGGCTTTATCGTGCCCCAGTTCCGAGTTCGCGATTCGCTCGACATTGCGCCAAATGACTACCGGATCATGTTTGGCGGCGTCGCGATTGGCGGCTCCAACCTGCAACCCAATAAACTGCTCGCCATCGAGACTGGTGATGTCGGTAGCCACCATTCTCTGCGCGGTGA
>JBBKWK010000154.1:0-6060 GCA_037968915.1 Pontixanthobacter sp. | reverse complement strand
ATATCCGCAATCACACCGTCACGCAGCGGGCGAATCGCTTCGATGCTGTCCGGGGTCTTGCCCATCATCATTTTCGCATCATCGCCAACGGCCTTGACCTTGGTAATGCCGTTCAGCGTTTCGATGGCAACCACTGACGGTTCATTGAGGACGATTCCACGCCCTTCGACATAGACCAGCGTGTTGGCTGTACCGAGGTCGATCGCCATGTTTTGCGATCCGAATTTAAAGAGACGGGAAATAAAGCTCATTGCGTCGTCGAATCCGTACTAATTTCGGGCCGTTGCGGCAGATATCTGCACCGCTTTTGGCCCACGTATGACAGGGAATGGCCGCTCCTTACCCAATGCGTTCAGAAAAGGCCAAAAATTTATGTCGATAGGCACGCGATTTTTCACCATCGGCCTCGAAATTACTTCACTTGGGCGCTAAGCCAGTTTTCTGATGCCGCAAATCCGCCGTCTCCCCGAATCTCTTGTCAACCGCATTGCTGCAGGCGAAGTGGTAGAACGGCCTGCGGCTGCGCTCAAGGAACTGATCGAAAACGCGATCGATGCCGGGGCCAGCAGGATCGCCGTACATTTGGTCGATGGCGGGCTTACGCGGATGGAAGTGACCGATGATGGCTGCGGAATGACGCCGTCAGACATGGAACTTGCCCTGGAACGTCATGCGACTTCAAAATTGCCCGATGATGCGATTGAACAGGTCGTCACGCTGGGTTTTCGCGGCGAAGCCTTACCCTCCATCGCCAGCGTTGCGCGATTTACACTTGAGAGCCGCCCAGTGGGCGCGGAGCAGGGTTGGCGGCGGGTGGTCGATCACGGAGAATTGATGGAGGATGGCCCGGCAGCCTTGCCTCCCGGTACTCGGGTGCGCGTCGCGCAATTATTTGCCAAAGTGCCCGCACGGCGCAAATTTCTGCGGACGGCGCGTAGTGAATATGCAGCCTGCAAGGATGTTGTCCACCGTCTGGCCATGGCGCGGCCGGACATTGGCTTCACGCTGGATCACGGCGACCGCCGCGCTCTTTCATTGCAACCGGGCGAGGCACTCAGCGCCCGAGTCGCCGGGATTATTGCCCGCGAATTGGCCGACAATGGCGTCGCAATTGATCTTGAGAGGGGCGCGATGCGGCTCACCGGGATTGCCGGCCTGCCGACTTACAATCGCGGGGTGGCCGACCACCAATATCTGTTCGTCAACGGCCGTCCGGTGAAAGACCGTCTGCTGACCGGCGCTGTGCGCGGCGCCTATTCCGATATGCTCGCGCGGGACCGGCATGCAGTGCTGGCGCTGTTCCTGACCTTGCCGCCCGAAGAAGTGGATGTGAATGTCCATCCGGCCAAGACCGAGGTACGCTTCCGGGACGGGCAGGCGGTGCGCGGGTTTATTGTTTCGGGCCTGCGGCAGGCCTTGGCCACCGGCGATCGGCGCAGCGCCCAATCCCCCGACGTTGCGGCTATGGGCCGGTGGCAGTCGGAACCGCTGGCCGAACCAGCGCCAGCGTTGAGATCAATGTTTGAAGGCCGCGATTGGTCGGCACCGTCCAGTGCCGGTTTCGCGTCCCCTCGGCCCGACTGGCGCGGGGCGGATGGAGATACTCTCGCCGCGCCAATGGGCCGGGCAGAGCAGGCCGAAGAAATGTCCGGTGATGCCGCACAATATCCGCTGGGTATTGCCCGTGGTCAGGTTGCCAATACCTATATCGTGGCAGAGGCGGAAGATGGTCTGGTGTTGGTCGATCAGCACGCCGCGCATGAACGTCTGGTTCTCGAACGATTACGAGCAGCAGGCGCAGAGGACGCGGTTAAGCGTAGTCAGGCGCTGCTGTTGCCCGACGTAGTCGAACTGGAAGAAACCGCCTGCGACCGGTTGGAAGATGCCGCCGAGAAACTCGCAGCGTTGGGTTTGGTGATCGAACGCTTCGGCCCGGGTGCAATGCTGGTCCGCGCCGTCCCGCATTCACTAAGCAAGAGCAATCCTGCGGCTTTGCTGCGCGACATTGAAGATGACCTCGCAAAACATGGCGAAGCGCTGCTGCTAGGCGAAAAGCTCGATCTGGTGCTGGCGACAATGGCCTGCCACGGATCGGTGCGGGCAGGGCGCACATTATCGGTTGCCGAAATGAACGCGCTGCTGCGGGAAATGGAACGCACTCCGCGATCAGGCCAATGTAATCATGGCCGCCCGACTTGGGTCAAACTGTCGATGGAAGATGTCGAGAAACTGTTCGGGAGACATTGATGCGCGCTATAATTCTAGGTTTTTCGTTGGCTCTGACCTCATGCGGAGGCGCCGAGGTCTCGGCTGAAGAACAGGCCCGGATCGATGCTGCAAAAATTGCCGCGGTGGAAAAAGCGGCGATCCTTCCGCCGGTTCCCATATCGCCGGAGACCATCAGTTTCACCGACATTGAACGCAATGAACTGTTCGGCGCCGGGTGCGGCTTCAATATGGTCGGCGTCGATGATGCCATCGCGTTAACGCAGCCAGATCGCGGCATATTGAAACTTGACGGAAAAATTGTCAGGCTTGCAGCCGACCGGGGCAGCCCAATCGGGCCACTCGGCTCGCAGAGCAAATATGACGGTAAAAAATATTCCATGAAACTTAAGATAAACAATAACGCCGGGAAGAAATTCGGCATTGAAACTGTCAAATTTCCAGCCCGCATAGAAGTGCGCAACGGACGTGATCAAATGGTATTTTCAGCGGATGGAGAGGCTCAATGCGGATCGTAAGCCGGTCCGAAGACGAAAACTAATCCGCACCGCGCTCATCGCGGACGCGGATCAAACCGTTGGAGACCATTTCCAGCACCAGATCACCGTCCTGATTATACGTCTGACTTTTTGATTTGAAAATTCCCATTTCGGGCCGTGATTGACTGCGGCGTTTTTCCAGAACCTCTGTTCTGCAGGTCAACGTGTCGCCTGGATAGACCGGCTTGATCCAGCGCAAATTATCGACGCCGGGGGAACCCAGCCCAGCCTGTTTATGAACCTTCATATTGTCGACCATCATCCGCATGGTCATTGCGCAGGTGTGCCAGCCGCTGGCTGAAAGGCGGCCGAAATGGGTGCCTGCGGCAGCTTCATCATCTAGGTGAAAGGGCTGCGGATCATAAACCTTCGCGAATTGTATCACTTCTTCGCGGGTAACCTCATATGTGCCGAACGTATTGGATGATCCGACGATTAAATCTTCGTAATACAGCATGGTTGCTCCGGCTTGGTTTCGACGTCCTAATACACCGTCATCCACACGCCCATAGCCATCATCGCCAGATTTTCCGACAGAGAAACGAAGCCCAGTGGCACATTTCCGCTACCACCGACGCAGGCACATTTGATATCGCGTTTTTGGATATAGACTGCGTAGAATACAGACGCTGCGCCGACGGTACCGATGGTCAGCGCGATCGGGATGGAGAGCCACGGCAACACCCGCCCTGCCATCAATACCGCCACGAGCAACTCGAGATAGGGGTATGCGTAGGAATAGGGGACGAAGCGTTTCGCAAGCAAATCATAGCCAACGAACATGCTGGAGAATTTCTCAACATCCTGCAGCTTGAGCATGGCCAGCATCGCCATTGAAAAAGCGATGAACCATTCGCCGGTGCGGACCGTCAACGGGATACCATAGACGAACTGGCTGATCGCCAATGCAAGCGCCAGCGCCGCGGCAAACACTGCCAGAACAGGCCGATAGGTAGTACTGTCCGGATCTGGCAATGGATTTCCGAAATGCGCCCGCAATTCGGTATAGCCGCCAATGCGTTTGCCGCCGATAAATGTCTGCGGAGTGGTTTCGACACCGTGCTCCCGTTTGAAAGCATCGGTTTGTTCCCGGGTGGTGAGGTGATGGTCCTCTACTGTTAAGCCGCGCCGTTCCAGAAGCCATTTGGACTTGATACCATAGGGGCAGACATGTTTGTCCATCACCATCCGGTAGAGTTTCGCAGTCTTGTTTTGGGAATTTTCCATATCTACCAAGTATACCCTATGGGGGTATATTTCAAGACGTCTCATGTCCGGTCAGAATCTGCCGTATTATTACGACCGAAACGAAGGAATTTTGCCGTCAGAATTCAGGTCAGGGATAATCCGATAACGCGCCAGGATTAGGCTGAACACGCCGAACGTAAGCAGGCCAATCGCAACCAAGGTGAACAGGAAGCCTTGACCTGACAATGACGCGACAGCATCGCCAAGCGTCTTGATCTGTTCACTTCCACTGGACAAGAACCCGGCCTTTACAAGTGACCATCCGATTACGACAAACACTACAGCACGCGCCATAAAGCCAGCGCCTCCGAGCATTCGGGTCGAGGATGGTGCCTGGCCGCTGATGCGGTTCATGAACGAACCGGTCACGCCCTTCTTGGCTTGTGCAAATGCGGCGATGAAGAAGATCAGGCCGAGCATCCCCAACACTACGCCGCCCAGCGTGATGGACAGCACCCCTGCCGCCGCTTCCTGCGCGCCCCCGCCACTGCCGCCGCCAGATGAAGTGGCGAATTTATAGGCAGAAAATGCCATTGCCAAATGACCGATTGCGCTGCCCGCGTGGCCGATCCGCATGCCCCAACCTTTTTTATCGGATCCGTGATTTTCAATATCAAAAAAAGTCGAGGCGAAGCGGAACAGTGCATATGCGAGAAGGCCCACCACCATCAGCCACAGAATGGCGACGCCAAGCGGAAAATCCTTGATGGCGATGAAAATCCCGTCGGTTCCTTGCGAGATTTTGCCAGCGCTCGTCAGGGCTATCAGACCCAGAACGGTGTATAGAACGGCCCGGCTGAAATAGCCTACCCGAACGAGTGTGCTGAATTTTTCTGATTTATCGACCATTTGTGCATTTCCCTCAAACTGTTGCCCATGCAACGGATGAGGCCGCATAAAGTGCCGCGTTTCAGACGTTGAATTTGAAGTTCAGGATATCGCCATCTTGAACAACATATTCCTTGCCCTCTTGCCGCAGCTTGCCGGCATCGCGCGCTCCGCTTTCGCCGCCAAGCGAAACGAAGTCATCAAACGCAATGGTTTCCGCCTTGATAAAGCCGCGTTCAAAATCGCTGTGGATCTCGCCAGCAGCTTGCGGAGCTTTCGCTCCTAACGGATAGGTCCATGCGCGTGCTTCTTTGGGCCCTGCGGTAAAATAAGTTTGCAGATCGAGCAATTCATAGCCTGCCCGGATCACACGGGCGAGGCCGCTTTCTTCAAGGCCCAGTTCGGCCAGATATTCACCGCGATCTTCCAACGGCATGGTAACCAGCTCCGCTTCGATAGCAGCCGAGACGACCACCGACTGCGCGCCTTCTGCAGCTGCCTTGGCGGCTACTTTTTGGGAGAGCGCATTGCCTTCGGCAGCGTCATCTTCAGCGACATTGCAAACATAAAGGACAGGCTTGGCGGTCAGCAATTGTGCTTGTTCGAATACCCGCTCTTCTTCTTCATCCTTGGGTTCGGTCAACCGCGCGGGCTTGCCTTCGCGCAACAATTCCAGCGCCTGTCCAAGCACGCTGGCGAGGACTTTTGCTTCCTTGTCGCCAGCCTTGGCCTTCTTTTCCGCTGCGGGAACGCGTTTTTCGAGGCTTTCGAGGTCGGAAAGCATCAGTTCCGTTTCTACAACTTCGGCGTCTGCTATCGGATCGATCTTGTTAGCGACATGTTGAATATCGTCATCTTCAAAGCAGCGCAGGACATGGACAATTGCGTCCACTTCGCGAATGTTGCCGAGGAATTGGTTGCCGAGACCTTCTCCTTGGCTTGCCCCTTTGACGAGGCCCGCAATATCGACAAAGCCGAGCTGGGTCGCGATAATTTTCGCACTACCAGCTATCTTGGCGATCTGGTCAAGCCGAGCATCGGGCACCGCGACCTGGCCGACATTCGGCTCGATCGTGCAGAACGGATAGTTGGCCGCCTGTGCCGCCTGCGTCTCTGTGAGCGCATTAAAAAGGGTGGACTTGCCAACATTGGGCAGCCCGACGATCCCGCAACGGAAACCCATCGAAAACTCCGGAAGTAAGAACAGGTGGCGGCGCTT
>JBBKWK010000153.1:0-21175 GCA_037968915.1 Pontixanthobacter sp. | reverse complement strand
GGCTTCACCAAGATGAGCCATGCGCTGGAACCGGAAATGGTCGCGAAATTGCTTAACCGCTATCTCGAAATGCTTAGTCAGGTGGTGCTCGACCATGGCGGGGTGATTGACAAATTTGTTGGCGATGCAGTGGTCGCATTCTGGGGTGCGCCGATCGCCAAGCCGGACGATGCAGAGCGGGCTGGCCGCGCCGGCTATGCGATTTGGCAGGCGGGTGAAGCATTTCGCGCCGAGGTGGCCGCGATGGATGCGAAATTGCCCAAAATCGGCAAAACCCGCGTTGGTTTGCATTACGGCGAGGCGGTAGTGGGCAACTTTGGCGGCGAAAGCCGTATTCAATACACTGCGTTGGGGGATAGTATGAATACCGCCGCTCGGCTGGAAGCGGCCAACAAGCAACTCGATTCAAGCGTAATGGCCAGCCGGGAATTTGCCGATCGCACCAGCATTAATTGGTGGCGGCCGATGGGCCGGGTCACGTTGCGTGGTCGTGCCCAGCCGGTTAGCATTATGGAGCCAGCGCCAGAATTTCCGGCTGAAGATCGCAAGATTCTCACTCAGGCAATGATTCTGGCAGACGGCGGTGACGCCGAGTCGCAAAAGCTGGTCGAACAGCTCATTTTGAACCACCCGGATGACAAAGCGCTGGCCAATCTGCTATACCGCCTGCAGAACATGAGCGGGGGGAACACATATGTCCTTAATTAAGAATTTTTCAATTTGCGCTGCCCTGGCAGCCGGATCGCTCGCCGTGACGAGTCCGACCACTGCATTAGCCGATGTGGTTGTTGCATCCAGTGGACCATCGGCGGGCCAATATCCGGTCGGCAAGAAACTTGCTGCCAGTGACCAAATTACTTTGAAGGCAGGCGATTCCATCACCGTTCTCGGTAATTCGGGCACTCGGATCATCAGCGGTGCTGGCAATCACCGTGTCGGTGCGCGCGGGGCAGCAAAACGATCGACGTTTGCCACGCTCACCCGGCAGCGCGATGCAGCCCGGGTTCGCACCGGTGCAGTGCGTGGCGATTTGACCGGAGCAGCAATTGCTCGCCCGAACATCTGGTATGTTGATGTGACACAGCCGGGCACCATGTGCATTGCCGATGGCTTGGCAGTGCAATTGTGGCGTCCCGGCACTGATGGAGCTCCAACCTATATGATCGGTAGCTCGGCTTCACCAATCCATATGCATCTGGCCTTTGCCGCTGGCGCGTCCACAACCGATTGGGATCTTGCCCAGATGCCGGTCGAAAATGGCGCCACCTACAGCATTGCCGGACCGGGCGGCGGCCCAGCCAACAAGGTGACATTCGTGGTTCTCGCCGCGCAGCCCGAAAACGCCGAGGATTTGGCAAGCGCGCTGATATCCAACGGGTGCACTGGCCAGCTGGAACTGCTTTCTACTGCTCTGATGTGAGACATAATTTTCCGGGACCGTCTGCTTGCAGCGGCCCGGCGCAATAAACTAAGCGGAACAAAAGCCGCAGGTCGCATGAAATTTCTAAAACCCTTTGGGGATGGCCCGGCTGCATCTGCGGCTGAGGGTGGGGGAATGCGAATGCGAATTCATGGGTGCCGCAACTTTCTCTGGCTGAGCCTGTTGGCAAAGCGGCGAATAGCCGTCACAGTCCGGATGGGATCAAATCTTGCCTGGAGGGGAGGGCAATGACGTGATGGGGTTCGCTGGAAAGGCACGCAATTCGGGATGGCTCTCGTTGGGGTTGCTGCCAATTGTCTTGGCGGTATTCATGTTGGCGTACAATATCGAACCAACCGGGGCTCAAGCTTCCAGTGGCACGGGACGCTATGAGGGTGTGGCGACCTGCGCCGGATCCACTTGTCATGGCCGCGCCGAAGGAAATGGCGAAGTCGTCCGACAGGATGAGATCGCCAGCTGGCAGGAGCCGTCGTCTGCTACCGGTGCGCACAGCCGTGCCTATGCAGTGCTTGCCAGCCCTCGCGGCAAACAAATCGCTGCCAACCTTGGACTCGGAGCAGCCACCTCCGCACCCGCCTGCCTCGGCTGCCACGCCACTTACGTAGCGCCGTCCAATCAGGGGCCGCGTTTTCAAACATCGGACGGCGTCGGCTGCGAGACCTGCCACGGTGCTTCTTCCAGCTGGATTGCCAGCCATTACGCGGTGCCTGCGACCCACGCATCCAATGTTGCGAATGGTCTGGTGCCGCTCGATCGTCCTCAGGTGGCAGCGAAAATCTGTCTCGATTGTCATTTCGGCAGCAGCGATACCGGACAATTCGTCACCCATTCGATGATGGCGGCGGGCCACCCTCGCGTAGTGTTCGAACTTGACCTGTTTACTGCGCTGCAACAGCATCATGATGTTGATGCAGATTATGTCGCGCGCAAGGGCGCGCCCAATAGCGTCCGCATGTGGGCGGTTGGTCAGGCAGAAGCAGTGCGCCGCTCGACCGACTTGTTCGCACAGGATAAATTCGGGACCGAAGGTGTTTTTCCGGAATTCTATTTTTACGATTGTCACAGTTGCCACCGGGCGATTCAGGATGGTCCGCAAGCAAATCGAACCTTTGAAACTAACCCCGGACGTCCGATCCCCTTCGGACTCGCGCCCTATAATGACGAGAATATCATCATGTTGTCCGCGGTGTCTCGGGCTTTGGTACCAGGCCGCGCAGCGTCGTTCGACACAGCGAGCAAGGACTTCCACCGGGCCATGGGACAGGGCCGCTCGCAAGCCTCGGCCGCCGCACAGAAATTGCGCGGGGAGGCAGCAGCATTGTCCGATGCACTGGCGCAGCGCAGCTATTCCGGCAATGATGCGTTCACCGTGGTGGAGGCGATAGCGGGCACCGCCACTTCGCCGCGCTTTACCGATTACGCCGGATCAGCTCAGGCTGTAATGGCGGTTGATACCCTGCTTAACGCTATGGTCCGCGAAGGCCGCATCACAATCGGTGCCGCTGCCGGCATCCGTGCGAATATCAATCGCGCCTATAGTGCTGTTCGTACGCCAGATGGATATCGTCCTTCGACATTCCGCTCGGCTCTGCGGCAAGCGACCAATGCGATTGGAGCGCTGAAATGATATGTGGTCGCACGGGCAAGTTCTGGTGCTTCGCTGGCGCAATGGCGTTGGCCGCTTGTGGCGGCGATGGTGGGCAGTCCACCTCGCCAATCGGCGGCGGCCCTGCGCCAACACCGACCCCGCCCGCGCAGGGCAGGCTGTTTGCGGACCCTGCCCAGGAATCTATGTCCACCGCTGATGTCCAGCGCGTACTCGCTCAATCAATCGGTGAAGCGCGTGCGCGCGGGCTGCCCTCGACCATCGCGGTGACCGACCGTGTTGGCAATGTGCTCGCCGTGTTCGCGATGACCGGGGCGCCGGGCACCACGAAGCTCAGCACCAAGCGGATCGGCGGCAATGCTGCTCCGGGACAAGAAGTCGGTCTACAGGGCGCAGAGGTCCCGTCCGCGACTGCAGCAATCGCCAAGGCTATTACCGGTGCCTATCTGTCGAGCGGTGGGAACGCCTTTTCGACTCGCACGGCGAGCCAGATTGTGCAGCAACATTTCCCGCCTGCGCCCACGACCGTCGGGCTGGAGAGCGGGCCGTTGTTCGGAGTGCAATTCAGTCAATTGCCCTGTTCCGACCTTAGTCGCCGGTTCATTATGGGCGGCGGCGTCGGCGCCTTCATCGGCCCTAAGCGATCTCCGCTCGGGCTGGCGGCAGATCCGGGCGGCTTTCCGATTTACAAGAATGGTGTGGTTGTGGGTGGGATCGGCGTTGCCGGTGATGGTGATTACGGCTTCGATGCCAATATTCTCGACCGGGATGTCGACGCCGAAGAAGCGATTGCCTTGGCGGGAATCCAGGGTTTCGCGCCGCCGATAGAAATTACTGCAGACCGCATTCCCGTCGATGGCACTACCTTGCGCTTCAGCGATATGACTACCGCTGATATCAGTCCACTCAACACCAGCTTTGCCTCGGTAAATGGTAGCGCAGGTATGCTGGTGGCGGTGGCAGGTTACAGCGACGGGTCGATCTGGTCTGGCACCACCTATGGCAGCGAAACTTCCGGAATTCGCGCCAGTACGGTGGGCGAATTTGCCAATCGCGATGCGTATGTGCTGACCGATGGCGCAGGCAATAACCGGTTTCCGATACGCGGCGGTACTGACGGCGCCGCTGTTGGCCAACCCCTGACCGCTGCCGAAACCCGGGCCATATTGGAAGAGGCATTTACGGTATTGTCGCGCGCACGGGCGCAGATCCGCCGACCGCTGGACAGCCGGATGCAGGCTTCAATCAGTCTGGTCGATACTTATGGTCAGATACTTGGTTTGGTCCGCTCGCCCGACGGACCGATATTCGGCACTGACGTGGCACTGCAAAAAGCGCGCACGGCGGCGTTCTTCTCGAACTCGGTCGCCGGGCAGCAAATGCTCGCAACGCCGGGCGGTATTCCCGCCTATGTCCAGCGGGTGCGCAGCTTCTTGGGCGATCCCACTGCGCTGACCGGTACGTTCGCCTTCGCTGACCGGTCGGGCGGGAACCTGTCTCGACCATATTTTCCCGACGGCGAAGTAGGCCCGCTGTCAGGCCCGCTGTCGGTCGAGCGGCCAGAATTGTTCAGCCCCTTCGCGGTCGGTCTGCAACTCGATCTGGTCGCACCTAACATCGGCGCGCACCTAGGTTTCGTCGGCTCGAATGGGGCGGGCGCAGATACGTCAGTTGGTTGTACGCAGGTTCCTAACGCACCTTCAGGCACTAAGCGGCTGGCCAACGGTATGCAGATTTTCCCCGGCTCTGTGCCGATTTACCGCGGCAATCAACTGGTTGGCGGGATCGGCGTGTCAGGGGACGGGATCGATCAGGACGACATGGTCAGTTTCCTCGGCTTGCACAATGCCGGGCTGCGGGTTGGCGGCATTGGTAATGCGCCGCCCGCGATACGAGCCGACCGAATTCAGGTGAATGTGAATGGCCGGATGGTGCGGCTGCGGTATGTCAGTTGTCCGTTTGCGCCGTTCCTCGATACTACGCAGCAGAATGTTTGTGAGGGGCTGTAGTGACGGCGGCACTTTTCCTCCCATTTGTACTGCAATCGATCCCACCTGCAGAAACGCGTCAGGTGCCGGGTGAACCTGCTCCGATTAGAGTAGAATCGCCGGTTCCTGAAAGTGAAGATGGCGACATCCCGCCGGTTGATAATGAAGTGATCGATGGCCGCCGCCGCCCGGGCTATGTCGGGGAATTGCCCGACGCCGTTACCCAACGCAACGAAGGCGCTCTTCGCGCCCCGCCGCCAGAAGCATTTCCGATCGATCAGATCCCGATCCCAGACCGCTGGCGGTTGATTGAATCGCTCGGACTGGTGAAGGAAAACTGGTGGGACCCCTATAATCAGAACACCTACAAGGGTGACCGCCCGATCGATCCGGACAAGGTTCCATGGCTGCCGATCAACGGGCATGACTGGTTCTTCGTCGCCAATGTCATCAGCGATACGGTGTTCGAACCACGCACATTCCCGATCCCGGTGGGTGTGCAGACGACCGAAGACCCGGACCGGCTGGATACGTTCGGGAATGAAGCCAGCATTGTCTTCTCGCAGACGATTATCGCCGGGGCCGCGCTGCTGAAGGGAAACACCGCCTACAAGCCGCCCGATGTCGAATATCGCGCCACTTTCGCGCTTAATGTCAATTATGTCGATGTGCCTGAAAAGCGCGTGTTGTTCGTCGAACCGTCCAAGCCATCGCACCGCTTGGACTATTTCCTCGGCGTGCAGGAATTGTTCTTCGATTATCACATTCGCAACACGTCGGACCGGTTCGACTTCGATTCCGTCCGCATTGGCATCCAGCCGTTTCAGGCCGATTTTCGCGGCTTCCTGTTTCAGGACCAGCAGCTGGGCCTGCGGTTCTTCGGCACACGCGACAACAACCGGTTCCAGTATAATGTCGCGGCATTCTGGAGGCTGGAGAAAGATACCAACAGCGGCCTGAATGCAGTGCTCCAGAAACCGCGCAACGATTTCGTGTTGATTGCCAACGCCTATCGCCAGGATTTCCTGATCCCCGCGCTGACCAGCCAGGTCACGTTGGCCTACAATCGCAACCGTGAGGCGGACGATGTGGAGATTGACGACAACGGCTTTCCTGTCCGCCCGGCACTGCTCGGCACTTTGCGGGGCCGCGAATATGATGTGTTCTACATCGGATATAATGCCGATGGGCGGGTCGGGCGGATTAACCTTACCGCCAGTGCCTATGCCGCACTGGGCGAAGACCGGAACAATTTCTTTACCGACAGGCCCGCAAATATCCGCGCGTTTTTCGCAGCGGCAGAGGCGAGCTATGACAAGGACTGGATGCGCTTCCGCCTGTCCGGGATGTGGGCCAGCGGTGATAGCGATCCCTATGATGATACCGAAAGCGGCTATGATGCGGTGTTCGAAAATCCGATTTTCGCCGGGGCCGACACATCTTACTGGATCAGGCAGACGATCCCTTTCGCCGGGGGCGGCCGCGCGATCAGCGTCAATGGCCGCAATGGCATCCTCAACTCGCTCCGTTCATCCAAGGAGCAGGGGCAAAGCAATTTCAACAATCCCGGCACCATTTTGGTCGGCGCGGGCGGAGATTTCGACCTGACGCCGGAATTGCGTATTTCCGCCAATGCCAACCATCTGTGGTTCGAAGACACGACTTCGCTGCAGGCGCTGCGCAATGAAGGCAGCATTCCCGATGACATTGGTTGGGATCTGAGCGCGGCAGCGATCTGGCGGCCAAAGGCGACCCAGAACATCGTAGTTCGCTTGTCCGCCGCAACGTTAATATCGGGGGATGGTTTCCGCGATGTGTTCGACAATCTGGGCCAAGACCGCGAGTACTACTCCGTGCTCGCCAATGTGATCCTGACCTACTGATGCGCGCGCCCTTCCGCCTTCCCGCCCGCCTCTTGGCCTTCTGGACAGCCCTGCTTTGTGCTGCACTGGCGATTGGCTATAGCCAAACGATTCATGCAGCGGGCGGCGAAAAGCCGGTCAAGCGGGATTATGCCGCCGCCGGAGTGATTGCGCCGCCTGCCCCTGCGCAGCAGACAGTGGCCCAGATGATGGCCAAATCGGACGGCTGCACCTCCTGCCATGTGCGCAGCGATGCGCCGACGATGCATGAAACCCCTGCGGTGCGGCTGGGCTGTATCGATTGTCACGGCGGCAATGCATCGGTTCAGGGCAATTCACAGCTTGAGCATGATGATCCCGCCTATGTCGCGGCGCGCGATACAGCCCATGTGCTGCCGACCTTGCCAGAAAGCTGGCATTATCCATCGTCCGCCAATCCGAAGCGCAGCTATACGTTGCTGAACAAGGAAGCGCCCGAATTCGTCCGCTTCGTAAACCCCAGCGATTACCGCGTGGTGCGCGAGGCATGCGGTTCCTGCCATATGGATACCATCGTCGCTGGCGAGCGGTCGCTGATGGCAACCGGGGCAATGTTGTGGGGCGGCGCGTCCTACAATAATGGCATAGTGCCCTATAAGAATTACATCTTTGGTGAGGCATTTACCCGCGACGGAGAGCCGGCCAAGATTGTGTCCCCCGGCGACGTACCGGGTACACTCACTCCAGAACAGGTGGCGCGCGGAGCGTTGGCGGAAATGTATCCGCTGCCTGCATGGCAGGTCACACCTCCGGGTGATATCTTCCGCGTGTTCGAGCGCGGCGGACGCAATATCAACACCCAGTTCCCGGAAATTGGCCTGCCCAATCCGACCGGCAACATCCAACGGTTGGACGAGCCGGGTCGGCCCGATCTGAAGCAAAGTAATCGGGGTCCCGCCACCGGCCTACGCGTGGCGATTCCGGTACTCAACATCCACAAGACCCGGCTCAACGATCCGTTCTTGTGGTTCATGGGCACCAATGACCAGCCGGGCGATTACCGCCATTCCGGATGCGCATCCTGCCATGTGATCTACGCGAATGACCGCGAACCGCGCCACAGCCTGATCTATGCAAAATATGGCCGCGACGGGCAGTCGATAACAGTCGATCCGACCATTTCGGGCAAGCTGGAGCCGGAACATGGCGATGGCCATGATGCCAAAGCGGATAGCGGTCACGGCGCAGTCAAGGAACCTAGCGATCACGGCGATGAGCATGGTGATGTACATGCCGATGAAGCCCACGGCAAAAAGGAACCGGTGAAGGAAAAAGGCCACCCGCTGCGCCATGTCTTCACCCGCTCGATCCCGACCGCGCAATGTATGAATTGCCACATGCACCAGCCGAATATTTTTCTGAATTCCTACCTCGGTTACACGATGTGGGATTACGAATCCGACGCGCCGGCGATGTGGCCGAAGGAGCAGAAATATCCCACTGCAGAAGAAGTCCATGCTGTTTTGGAGCGAAATCCCGAAGGCGCTGCGCCCAAGGGGAATTGGTCCGATCTGGATTTCACGCGCAATGTCTATGATCTCAACAAGGATCTGACGGACACGCAATTCGCGGACTATCACGGCCACGGGTGGAATTTCCGCGCAATTTTCAAGCGGGACCGCGACGGCAATCTGCTCGATGCGGCGGGCGCCATTGTTGCCAATGACGATCCGGAAAAATTCCGCAAAAAAGGCGAAGGCAAATTCGTCGAGCCCGGCACCAATCCGGGCAAGGCGGTCCATATGATGGACATCCATGCCGAAAAGGGACTGCAGTGCGCCGATTGCCACTTCGGGCAGGACAGTCACGGAAACGGAATGATCTACGGCGAGGTCGCCAATGCGATCGAGATTGGCTGCAAGGATTGCCACGGCACCGCCGATGCGCTGCCTACACTGTTAACCAGCGGCCCCGCCGCGCCGCCCAAGGGGAACAATCTCGCTCTGCTGCGCAATCCCGATGGCAAGCGGCGGTTCGAATGGTTGACGGCCGAAAACGGACGGCGTCAGTTGATCCAGCGGTCGATCGTTGATCCCAAACTGGAATGGGTGATGAGCCTGACCAAAGACAGCGTCGATCCGACCGCACCCGACTTCAACCCGAAATCCGCACGTGCCAAATTGATGAGCAAAGCCGGGGCGGAAACTGGCAAGTTCGAATTCGGAACCGGAATTGCGCCGGGCGAACGCGCGCATGAAGACAAGGAAATGGCTTGCTTCACCTGTCATCTCAGCTGGACCACCAGTTGCGGCGGGTGCCATTTGCCGATCGAGGCGAACTGGAAAACCAAGGACCATCATTACGACAATGAGGAAACACGCAATTTCGCGACCTATAATCCGCAAGTTGCCCGCGATCAGATGTTCCAGTTGGGCAAACATCAGACGACCAAGGGCAATCAGGTCGCGCCGGTCCGCTCCACCTCGGCGTTGGTTCTCAGTTCGACCAACATCAATCGCGAACGGATATATGTGCAGCAACCGCCAATCAGCGCGGCGGGCTTCTCCAGCCAGGCATTCGCACCGCATTTCCCTCATACGGTGCGCCTGACCGAGACCAAGACCTGTTCCGATTGCCATTTGAGCGAGGCGGATGATAACAATGCCATCATGTCTCAGCTGCTGCTGCTGGGGACCAATTACGTCAATTTCGTCGGGCTGAATGCCTGGACCGGCCTGGAGGGCGGGTTCGAGGCGGTGCGCGTCACCGAATGGGACGAGCCGCAAACCGTGCTCGGGTCGTATCTGCACAAATATGCCTATCCCGATTATTACCGCCAATTTGTCGAGGACAATGGCCGTGAATTGAAGGATTGGGTGCGCGGTAAGGCGTTTGACGAGAACTTATCTGGCGAAACCAAGGCCTTCGAGGAATTCGCCAATGTTCACGAAGGCACCGGCGACCGGGTCGGATGTTTGCAATTGCGCGGCGAATATATGTTCGTGGCCGAGGGCAAGGGCGGCTTCCGCGTCTATGATGTCGCTGCAATCGGCAACAAGGGTTTCTCCGAACGGATAGTGACTGCGCCATTCAGCGCGATGGGCCATGATACGCAGGTGAAATCAAAGAATGCGACCTGCATGGCCCTGCCCACAATGCAGCCGATTAACCCGCTGCGAAACGACAAGAAAATGCAGGAGATGAACCAGGAACAGCCGTTCCTGCCAATCTATTCCTATGCCGCCGTGACCGATTCCGAAGAAGGTCTGATCATGGTCAACGTCAATACGATGGCCGATGGCGAATTCCGCAATAACAAGCTGAGCCGCGCGGTGACATGGAACGAAGGCGGCGTTCTGAACGGAGCGCGGCACATCGTACTGGCGGGCGAGATTGCCTATATCACCGCCGCGCGCGGGCTGGTGGTGGTCGATTTGTCCGATCCGCAGCAGCCGCAATTGGTCGCGGTCCGCGAACTGAACGATGCCCGCGCCAGCGCCATCCAGTTCCGTTACCTGTGGGTCACCGACGCGGACGGGGTGAAGCTGTTCGACGTGACCAATATGCGCAATCCGGTGCCGGTGCCCTCGGGCACGGTGGCGCTGACCGACGCGCGCCGGATGTATATCGCCCGCACCTACGCCTATGTCGCGGCCAAGGGTGAGGGGCTGGTGATTTTGGATGTGAAACAGCCCGAAGCGCCGAAACTTTACAGCCGCGTGACACTGGATGGGACACTCAACGATGCCGAGGATGTGATTGTCGGTTCTACCAACGCCTCGCTATTTGCGTATGTGGCGGACGGGGTGAACGGGATGAAAGTGCTGCAATTGACCAGCCCGGACAGCCAGCCGAATTTCTACGGTTTCAGCCCCTCGCCCAAGCCAGAGTTGATCGCCTTCGCCAAGACCAAGAGCCCGGCAATCGCCATGTCCAAAGGTCTCGACCGAGATCGCGCTGTGGATGAGACCGGAGGCCAAATGGCAGTGTTCGGAAGGCTGGGTTCACGGCCCTTCACCCGCTCGGAAATGGAGAAATTGTTCCTGACCAGTGGCGGCATACCGTGGAAAGTCAGCGACAAACCGGATATGAATGGATGGGTCGGCAGCTATGGCGGCCCTTGGCGAGGCGCAGAGCGCCGCTAGGCAGTGCAAGTTTGCCCGGATATTTCCAATGACTGAAGCGGCGCGCACGATCTATTTCCATGGACTGCCCGGGTCGCCGGATGAATTGGGACTTGCGGGGCGTCCGGTGCCGAAAAATTGGTCTGCGATCTGCAGGTCAGACGATCACCCTGATCATAGCGCGGAAGCATATTTCGACCATTTGGCGCAGCGGGTGCGTGATCTGGCTGGGCAATCATCCCTCCGCCTTGTCGGGTTTTCACTCGGTGCCTTTGCGGCCCTGCAAGTGGCGAGCAGGGTTACCGACATACCAGTGTCAATTCATCTGATCTCGGCGGCGGCTCCGTTGCAGACAGGTGATTTTTTACCGGAAATGGCAGGGCGAGCAATGTTTACCCTCGCCCAGCGCAGCCCATGGCTATTCGCCAGCCTTAGCGGCGCGCAATCCGTACTCACTCGTGTGTCAGCCAAGACTACGCTTTCTGCATTGTTTGCTTCGGCACAGGGGCAGGATTTGCCATTAAGAGGCGACCCGCAATTCAGAATGCAAATGGCTGAAATCATTCGCCAGGGGCTTGGTGCAGGGCTCCATAATTATATGCGGGAAATAGCCGCCTATGTGCAGGATTGGTCGAACCTAATACCGGATATTCGCCATGAAGTGACCCTTTGGCACGGCGAGGAAGACAATTGGTCGCCGCCGGGAATGGCCATCACTTTGGGTAAACTGTTACCAATGGTGGTCGCAGTGAACATGTTGCCGGGGCAATCGCATTATTCGGCTTTGCTTGCCTATCTTGAGGTGCATCTACACTAGGCAAGTCTGCTCTCGCTCGAATAAGCTTAGCAGTAGGTCGGCTCAGCTTTCGGTCTGTTCAATCCTGTAATTGCCGCTCCGGCGGTTTTCCGGGATTCACGTCGTCCTTCTCGTCCTGCGAGAAACGGAAAGCGCTATCGCCTTCGCTCAGTGTGGCAGGATCGGTGACATAATAATCCGCCTTCGCATCGTCGGCAAGAATGGCGAGTGGATTGATACCTTCTTCGCGCCATACTTTCTGGCACTCATGGTAAAAATGTGGGGGCTGGATGTTCAACCGCGCGCGGGCATCATTGATCGGCAGAGCGAGCAATTCGCGGATAGATTCCTCGGCGATCGGTTTGCAGGCTTTGCCTGTTTTGTGGCAATCGTAGACGGCCCGCATAATCGGGGCTTTAGATTTGATATGCCGAGAGATTACAGCGCCGCCTGCATATCCCAGCATCAGGTGCCCGTGACTGGGCCGCTGGCCGAACACGTAAGCACCAAGGCATGCTTCACCCAAAGTGTCCCGCCCGATCGTGGTCAGCAGATGCAGCAGATCGTGGGTATCGCGCAGACGGTCATTATACCATTCTATCTGGTCGTCGATCCGCCCGGCTTCACCGCGGAATTCGTCATATTCGGCTAGCAGTCCGGCAGCACTTAGCCCTTCGGTTTCCATGTAGTCGCAATAATCATGCGCTAGCGAACCCTTCGGATAAACCCGCAGCGCTTCGTGATCGTCGAGAAAATCTGGCAGAAAGGGTTCAGTCTCGAATATATGCCGCCCCTTGGGGGTGGCAAGTAAAGCGCGAACCTGATCGACTACTCCGAGCCATGGCAAATGTTCGAAGAACCGGAATACCTCGCTGGTATCTTCCTTATCTTTCTTGAATTCCCAGAAATGGTGCCATGCCTTGCGATAATCGCGGCGGTAGGGCTTGCGGTCGGGATGGTTGAATGGAATGCGATCCAGCCGCGATTGGCCGCTTACCGCTGAACCGGCACCGTTTGCTTCATTCGGTAAATGTTCCTGAGCTACGGCTGTCTTCTGCATGGGCAAGGATTGCGTCGTTTAACCGGTTTAGTCAATACTTTGGTAACCACGTCAGAATGCAGTTACCTATTCAAGCGAATGTTATGATTGATGCCCGGGATCCGGCGCGTAACGACTAATCTATTTTCGCTCTGCAAACATTCCCCTGATCATCGGCTGCAGCTTCTCGTCGAAGGAAGCCAGAACTCGCCAGTCGCAGACCGCTTCGTAATGCGACAGCAGCGCACCGTTTTCCCAGCTGTGGATTGCATAGCTCGGCGGTTCAGTGGTGATCAGATCGCGGCCATCGGGCGTATCGGGATCGATCTCTCGCAGGTCCAGGGCCACCAGCGGCGCGACTGATGCGGTCACGGATAGCGGGATACCCTGGAAAGTGGTGTGGATCGGTCGGTGGAGATGGCCGCAATGGATCGCCAGGATCTGGTTATGGCCCGATACCGCGTCGCCAAAGCGCCGCATCCAATCTTCATTCTCGTTCGGATCCATCCAGTCGATGCCAGAGACGATTGGTGGGTGGTGCATGAAAATCAGCGTAGGAGTAGCGGGGTGTGCGGCCAGTTCGCCTGCGAGCCAGTCCCGCCGTACTTCGCAGAAGGCACCGCCGTGGCGGCCCAGTTCCAGCGTATCAAGGAAGATGATCCTCAGGCCATCGCGTTCGACCGAATACTGGACAAAACCGCTATGAGACGGTGTTTCCGGAAAGGCGTTAAGCAGTTCTATGCGCGTGTCATGGTTGCCGACCATCGGATAAAGCGGGAAGGGGCAGACGGACAACAACGCCGCGGTCTTTTCAAAACTCTCGCGATCGCCGTGGTCCGTTAGATCCCCCGACAGTACGAGCATGTCGATCGGATTGGGAGAATTCAGGATTCGCTCAAGCGTCGCGCGAAAGCGGGTGCGGTTAAGCTCTTCAGGCTTCGCATCGGGATCGAACCCGATGTGAATATCTGTCATCTGCGCGATCAACACGCGGCGTTGCCGATGAGCGTAAGTGGTCCCAAAATGATGTCCCCCAACATCGTGCGTTAATCCGATTTTCGGCCCAGCATTGCCAATACCGCATTAATGCCCTGTTTGTCCTTATTCGGCAATCCCGGGTGCTTATCGCCCCCGGGCGAAGCCCTCGCGATCGTGCCGTTCTTAGCCGCTCCTTTTGGATGGTAAGAATGGCACATCGCGCAGCCGGACGGCACGTCAGCGGTCTTGTCATCCTCGCCCATATGGCAGGTGCGGCAAGTCGCCAACGGTGGCAGCAGCACGTCGCTCGAGGATTTGGAAGTATCCGCCTTGTGGCAAGTGGTGCATTTTTCCTGGGTATGCGCCTCGTGGTTGAACCAACCATTGCTCAGAAAATGATTGCGCAGGTTGACCGGCATTACGTCGGGTTTGCCATTCGTGGTGGTCGGAACGTGGCATTCACCGCAAACCCCGTTTGGCGATAAAGCGCGGTTAATCGAGACTAGCGAGCGAGTGGGTCGCCCGAAGTTCTGGTAATACAATCCGCCCCTCGAATATTGGCCCGGCCGCTGCCGCCCACGCAGAATTCCACTGCCAGCGGGGCTGCGCGGTACGCGGTCAAGCGCCGCCAGATCGGCGCGCATCTGTTCGACATCGCCGTGGCGCAAGGTGCGGAAAGTGGTGCCGACCTTATCGTAAACCAGGCTGTGGCAGCTCTCGCAATCCTCCTCCATATCGACCGGCAGAAAACCCGCTTCGTCAGCTGTGGGCGTATGGCAATCGGCGCAGACGAGCGACGATCCATAGCCGGCTTTGGTCCCCAGATTACCGGCCATCCGAGCGACACCGCCACTGCGCGACATGTGCATTTCATGAGGGAACTTCAGGCCGCTATATTCCTTCGGTTTGCCAGCGAGCGAAATTCGTTCCGGCTTGGTCTGACCCGGTGCGGTAAACAATACCGCCTGCAATTGCGGATGCGAGGTGCCGAAATCGGCCGCGTTACCGAGGCTGGTATCGGTCAGGCGTGTGTCCATCGTACCGTGGCAATCGGAGCAGAATTGCTGCGCAGTCGGTTCCATCCGGCCCGCACCCTCGTGTTCTGTATGGCAGGTGGTGCAGGAACCAGGGCCTTCCTTGCCAAATTGTTTGGCCACCGCCCATTGCAGCGCGTCGCCCTTTGACAGCGGGCCGCGCCCGGTCAGCTGGCGCGGCTTGTCCGCATGATCGGCGATGTCTTGGTGGCAGGTCAGGCAGGTTGTATCCTGTACCGACTTGAACGGCTCGGCGTGACAGGCCTCGCAATTATCCTCCAGCGAATGGTGCGCCTGGCTGAGCGCGCCGGTGCTCCAGCTGGCATCCATCATCACTGCGCCATCTCTGGTTGAGGTGCCTTCGGACACAGCCGAGCGTGTGAGATGCGAGTAGATTGGCACCGCTAGAAAGAGTGCAAGAATTGCCGCGAGTGCCAGCCATGCCGTCGCCCGCTTGCTGGGCAAAGTCCTGGCGAGTGAAAAGCCTGCGAGATCATCGCTCGATTGGGCCGCGCGTTCAGTCTGGCTGATCGTGATGGTCGGCGCTTCATCGCCATTCTGGGAAATGACCAGACGGTAGGAACCAAATCCCAGTTCAGCCCCTTCATGTGGTACTATCTGACCCGATTTTGTCACCCGCCCATCGAGTAGGAAGCCAAGCGTTCCGGTAGCCTCGATCCGAAGCTTTCCGCCTGCGGTCTGTTCGATCCGGGCGTGGCTTTGTTCCACTGCCAGATCGCCAAGGTGGATGTCGTTTTCTGCAGCGCGTCCGATGGTCAGCGCTTCTTGGGCCACTTCGCGGTCGCGGATGATTTCGCGGCCGTCGGCGGTCAGATCGATTGTCCGGATCAGGAATGCCATCTTGCAGCCCTCACCAATAATAAAACACGCTGACGACATGCGCGGTCAGCGCTGCCAGCAATGCTATGGTTGCGGGTATGTGGAGGTAAAGCCACACTTCGAGTAGCGCCCGGATGCGCAAATGCCGGCGGATCTGGTCGAGCTGGCTCTTCCGGCGGCCCAGCAATGCGCGGACCTTGTCCTTTGGCTCGTCGCTACCTGCAGGTCGCGACCAATCGTCGGCGAAATAGGCGAGGGCACGGTTGGTGGCGCATTTCCGGTAATGCCCGCTCAGCCGCGCGCCGATACCCCAGTTGAAGGTGCTTTGAGCCAGCGCTTCGATCACCAGATCGGATTCGTCGCGCCCCAGAGGTTGGGCAGCTGCTTGCAATTGCCGGTCGATTGCGGCCAAAGCCTCGACCATCTCGCCGCGGGTCATTTCCCTGCTGTTGTTGCTCAGCGATGCGGGCAGGGTGGCATAGACTGCAACGCCGTAAATACCCGACAGGATCACCAACATCATCAACGCATAGGCCAGCGTGTGGACATTCCAGCCCAGCTGAAACCCGGTGTGCAACGTGCCGATCACGATCAACGCCAGTCCGAGGTATACATGGGCTGAGGTCCATGCCTTCAGCGACCAACGGCCTGCGCTAAAATTCCGTTTACGGATGCCCAGCATCGATAACCAGACGATCAGCAACGCGCCGATGGTGCCCAGCGTATAGCCATACCAGCTGCCGCCATTGTGGCGCGGGGTAACATCGACCCAGAAATAGCTGACGACCGTGATCAGGCACAGCACCAGCGCGATTTTGAGCCAGCGCATTTTTTTGTGCGACAGGAAGCTTTCGTGATCGGAGGATTGACGTCTTTCGCGCTGATTCTGCTCATTAGGGAGGCTGGCCATCAGTCGACATCCTCCGCCAGCTTAGTGAAGGTGAGGAATTTTTCAGGGGTGACCCGGATTGCTGCACCGGTGGGACAGGCACGGACGCACGCGGGGCCGCCATCGATGCCCGAACACATGTCGCATTTGATTGCGATCTTGGGGCTTTCAATGCCCTTTTTCTCGGCGGTTTTCTTGCGCCAGCTATAGCTTGCTTCGCCCGGGCCAGGGCCCGCACCGAACATCATCCAACTTAGAAACGATGGTTTCTTCGGGGGTTTGGCGTCCATCCGGATCACGCCGTACGGGCAGTTGCGCTGGCAATTGCCGCAACCGATGCAGGTTTCGTCAATGAACACTTCACCGTCCGGGCCGCGCTTGATTGCGTTTGGCGGGCAATCCGCCATGCAATGCGGATGTTCGCAGTGGCGGCACGATGTCGGCACGTGGAGATGGGCATATGTGCGCCCGGCCTCCCTATCCAGCCGCGACAGGCCGTCATGGCTATCGGCGCAGGCTTTTTCGCAATTGTCGCAGCCGACGCACAGCTTTTCGTCGATCAGCAACACATCGGTTGCCTCGCCAATCCCGTTATCGATCAGGAAGCGGGCGGTCTCGGAATACATGTCAACCGCGCTGCCGAAGCTGTCCTTGCGGCTCTCGATGAAGGAATTGACCTCGCGGCGGGATGCCATATCCGCCATCGCTTTTTCGCGCAGGCGCGGTTTGCGGTTTAGCAGGGCAACGAAAGCTTCGCCGGGGAAACGCACAACTTCACTTTTAATCGCGGCCTTGACCGTAGCAGTGCGCGCCGATCCGTCGATTACCGCCATTTCACCGAAATAAGACCCGGCGGGCAGGTAAGACAGGAACACTGGACTACCGCCAATCGCCTTTTCGACAATCATTGATCCGCGCCGGATGACAAAGATGTCCTTGTCGTCGGCGCCTTCTTCAACCACCACTTGGCCCGCGCGGACATCAACCAGTTCGGCGCTGGCGACCAGATCGGCCACATCCTCCTTGGTCAGGCCGGAACCGAACATCTGCAGCAATTGCCGTTCGATTGAAATGGCATTGACGGCGCGCGCTGCAGATGGCGCGGTGGCCATCAGTTTAAGCGCTGCTGTGCGGCTGAGTTCCATCACCACTGTTGGTTCTGCCGCGCGTATCGTGGACCCGCGGCGGCGGCCCGAAATCAGTCCGACTTCGCCAAAAATCGAACCCTGTTCGATGGGCACGGTTATGCTGGAATCTTCCGGATTGACCTCGACCAGCACCGATCCCTCGGCAATGCCGAACATGGAAGATCCGGTATCGTTCCGCTCGAAAATTACTTCGCCCGCATCATATCCGGCAACGGTGCTGTCCAGCATCAGTTCGCGCATTTGCAGCAGGGACAGATCTTGCAGTATCACCACGTTGCTCCGGAATGTTTCCAGCCACTGATCGACCGAGCGAACGCCTGGCAGACTATGGAATTTCTCGGCCAGAATTGGTTCGTCTGCCGGTTTCAGATCGAGATTGCCGTTGAGGAATTCGACCACGTCATAGCCTTGGTTCATGCAATGTTTGATTAGCGGATATCCCGCCAATGCGCCGATCACGTGAATGCCTTGCTTGGTCGTTTCAAAACTGGGTGAGAGCTGAGGGAAAGCCCCTCGATCTTCGCCGGTAAAGTCGATCCCGCACCCTTCGACGAAACCGCGCGGCGGTTGCGAGCCGGTGCGCGCGATGATCCGGTTGCAGGGAATTGTTTCTTGCCCATCGCGCGTTTCCAGCACCAGCTCGCCCTCACGCACTTCGGCCGGCGTGGTTTCGCGGCGCACGAAGATACGTCCCGCTGCTTCGGCTTCTTCCAGCAACGCCACATTGGCGGCCTTGGCGCGGGCAAAGTCAGATCCGCGGTTGAGGATGGAAACAATGTTGTTCTGCTTGGGATCAGCGGCGAGACCGAGCGCGTTTTCGATCCCGGCATCGCCCGATCCGACTACGGTGATATGCTCGTCAAAATATTCGCCGGGATCGTCCAATTGGTATTGGATCAGCGGCAGGTCAGCGCCGGGACAGCGCAATTTGTTTGGATTGCCCTGCGTACCTATGGCCATCACAACCGCCTCGGCATGGATGCTATCGCCGCCCTTGATCTCGATCGCAAAGTTACCGGTTTCGCCGCCAATAGCGATGACTTCCGCGTTCAACCTGACGTTGATCTTTTCCGATGCAATCTGGTCATCCCATGTACCGAGAATAAATTCGCGCTTGCCCGCGTCAAAATCGAGATCAGACCGAAGCACCAGATTGCTGGGCGTCGCCATGACATGCTTGCCCTTCTGATATTTGAAAATCGTGTCGGACAGATGATCGGTTTTCTCAATCAGGACATGAGTCATCCCCATCGCGGACGCATGCGCGGCCGCGCTCAGGCCTGCAGGCCCGGAGCCGATAATGGCAATGCGATATTTCTGCGGCTGATTTTCCGCCGGCATGCGTGACCCCCCGATGCGTCCCGCGACCTTATTTTTATACAGCACCACCATAAGCAATCATCGCCAAAGCGCCACCCCCCTTAATGGCCTTTCTGAGTAATTGCCCGGCTGGCACTTCGCTGCTAGCGGTCCGCCATGAGCGAGACAGATTCAAGCGCAAGTGCAATCGCAGCAAACAATGCGGATCAACCGAAAAAGTCCCGGACCGGCCTAATTGCCTTTTTGGTCGCAACCGCGCTGGTCGCGGGTGCGATCGGTTACCGTGCATTCAACCCGGTGATCTCGCCGGAAATTGTCGAAGCGAATGAAAATGCTCCGCTGACCATTCCAGAATTGCAAGCCCGCGCTGATGCGGACCCACTCAATTCAAAAGCATGGCAGGAACTGGCCTTCGCGCATTTTTCCGCCGGTGGCTATGGCCAGGCGGCCCGCGCATATCGTCAGGCGATCGAAGGCGATCCAGATAATGCAGTCTTGTGGTCGGCCCTGGGCGAATCCCGGGTAATGGCAAGCGAGCGTAATCCAATGCCGGCCAATGCGGTCACCGCGTTTGAAAAAGCAATCAACCTCGATCCGACCGATCCACGGGCGCGGTATTTCCTTGGTGTGCGCAAGGATCTCGCGGGCGATTCGCGCGGGGCGATCAAGGATTGGGCGGCGCTGCTGAAAGAAACCCCGCCGGGCGCGGTGTGGGAAGAAAATCTGCGCCGCACGATCGAGCAGGTCGGCAAGATCAACCAGATCGATACTGCGCCGCTGCTGGCAAAAATCGACAACGAACGGGCTGCGTCGGCCCCGGCAGTCGAGACAGTACCGACCTTGACCGCAGGCAATGCCATCCCCGGCCCCTCGCAGGACCAGATCGCGGCCGCCCGCGCAATCTCGCCCAGCGAACAGCAGTCGATGGCCGAGGGGATGGTCGAGCGGCTGGATACTCGGCTGCGCAGTCAACCGAGCGATGTAAATGGCTGGGTGATGTTGATGCGCAGCCGGATGACTTTGGGCCAGCCGGACAAGGCCGCGCGGGCGCTGAAGGATGCGATTGCCGCCAATCCGGCGCAGGCCTCACGGCTCCGCGCCGAGGCCGCAGCGCTTGGCGTCCGCTAGGCGATCAAGACCACAACTAAAGCGTCTTGATAATCGCCGAGAAATCGAGGTCCGAATGGTCCCGCGCAAATTGCTCGTACAATGCCTTGGCATGCGCGCCCAACGGGGCCTCCATGCCCGCACTTTTCGCAGCTTCCATCGCCAGTTTCAGATCTTTCAGCATCAGCGCGGTGGCAAAGCCGCCTTGATATCCCTTGTCCGCCGGGCTTTGCGGGCCGACGCCGGGAACCGGGCAATAGGCAGTCATTGACCAATTCTGGCCCGAACTGACCGAGCTGATGTCATAGAAAGTCTGCGGGTCGAGGCCCAGCTTTTGCGCCATGGTGAAGGCTTCGCAGGTGCCGATCATATGGATGCCGAGCAGCATATTGTTGCAAATCTTCGCCGCCTGTCCTGCGCCAGCGCCGCCCGCATGAATCACCGCCTTGCCCATTGCGGAAAGGACTGGCTCAGCGCGAGCAAAGGCATCGTCCGTGCCGCCGACCATGAAGGTCAAAGTGCCGCCGCTCGCCGCTGCGATGCCGCCCGATACCGGCGCATCGACCATATCATAGCCCGCTGCGCTGGCGGCGTTCGCCACGTCCCGCGCGGTCGCCACGTCGATGGTCGAGCAATCCATCAGGATCGCATCCTGCGGCGCATGGCCGATTACATCGCTGGTAAAAACGCGGTTCACGATCCCGCCGTTGGGCAGCATGGACACGACCGCTTCGACCCCTTGCACCGCTTCCTTGGCGGTGGGGAATGTCTCGCAGCCATTGGCCTTCGCCTGACCCAGCGCGACTTCGCTGAGATCGAAGGCGCGGACATTGTGGCCATGCCTGACCAGATTGGCGGCCATGCCTGCGCCCATATTACCAAGTCCGATAAAGGCGATTTTCATGTTACCGTCCCTTCCACACGCCCGCGCGCTTTTCAATAAACGCCGCCATGCCCTCGGCCTTGTCTTCGCTCGCGGTCAGAATCTGGAATAGGCGGCGTTCGTGGCGAATGCCTTGGGCGA
>JBBKWK010000152.1:0-12214 GCA_037968915.1 Pontixanthobacter sp. | reverse complement strand
TTGATCACGCCGCCAATGAAATACAGGCAGGTATCGGACAGGCCGGCATAACCGTTCCCGGCGAAGGTGTTCTTGCCTTTGTTCCAGATCGACATGTGGGTGTGCATACCCGAACCGTTATCGTCCTTGATCGGCTTGGGCATGAACGTTGCCGTCTTGCCGTAGGCATGGGCAACCTGCTGCACGACATATTTGTAGATCTGCATGTTGTCGGCTGTTTCCAGCAGGGTCGCGAAGGTCACACCCAGTTCGTGCTGGGCCGAGGCCACTTCGTGGTGATGCTTATCACATGGCAGACCCATTTCCAGCATGGTCGAGACCATTTCGCCGCGAATGTCGACTGCGCTGTCGACCGGAGCAACCGGAAAATAGCCGCCCTTGGCGCGGGGACGGTGGGCCATATTACCGCTTTCATATTCGCGGCCAGAATTGGTGGGCAGTTCGATATCGTCGATCTGGAAGCCCGAACCGGCATAGCCATCTTCGAAACGGACATCGTCGAACATGAAGAATTCGGCTTCCGCGCCGACATAAATCGTATCGCCCAGGCCGGATGTCTTAACGTACGCTTCGGCACGGATGGCGGTCGAGCGCGGGTCGCGACCATAGAGTTCACCGGTCGAGGGTTCCACGATGTCGCAGAACAGGATCATCATCGGGGTGGCGCTGAACGGGTCCATGTAAACCCGGTCCAGGTCAGGCCGCAGGATCATGTCGGATTCGTTGATCACTTTCCAGCCTTCGATCGACGAACCATCGAACATCAGGCCGTCATCCAGCTCATCTTCACCCAGAATGCCGGCGACCATCGTCAGGTGCTGCCATTTGCCCTTGGGATCTGTGAAACGGAGATCTACCCATTCAATTTCTTCGTCCTTGATTTGCTTCAGGACTTCTTTCGCAGTCGCCATTTGTATTCCCTCTTGAACATCCAGGGCTTGATAGATTACCGGCTGCGGTCCGCCCCTTGGGTCCGCCCGGATTGACTAGAGTGTTTACGCTAAATAGCGTCGTCGTTTTTCTCGCCAGTGCGAATGCGCAACGCGCTTTCTATATTCGAAACGAAAATCTTGCCGTCACCGATGCGCCCGGTCTGCGCCGCTGCTGCGATCGCTTCGACCACGCGGTCGGAAATGCCGTCGGATACGATCACTTCCAGTTTCACCTTGGGGAGGAAGTCGACCACATATTCGGCGCCGCGATACAGTTCCGTGTGGCCTTTCTGGCGGCCGAAGCCCTTGGCTTCGGTAACGGTAATGCCGGATACGCCGATTTCGTGCAGCGCCTCTTTCACTTCGTCGAGTTTGAATGGCTTGATGATCGCTTCGATTTTTTTCACTAAAAATGGTTCCTACGCATCAAACCGGCACTAACCCAAAAATGGCATAGCGGACCGGTGTCCAAAAAATTGTCCTCGCGCGCCTTTTATCCAAGAATCGTGCCAAGGCGATGCGCGCTAAACCTAAACCATCCTGTGCAGTTGCAAAAGCCCGGAATTCCGCGGGCCGGATGGCAGTTGCTGGCCGAAAACAATCGGGGCTGATCAGCCATCTGCCAGATTTTGCCCAAAAAACAGGCAGTAGATGCCTAATATTAAGGCGTCTGGGCGGCAGGAGGTTGGAGCGACAGGCCGGCCGCCTCTGGCAATCCGGCCATTAGATTGAGTGATTGCACTGCCGCACCGCTCGCTCCTTTGCCGAGATTGTCCAGCCGGGCAACCACCCGCGCTTGCAATCCGTCTTCGCTGCCGAAAACATTCAGATCTAGTCCGTCCCATGGCGCTGCATCCTTGCGCAGCAGCAATTCCGATAGGGAGGCGTCTGCGGGGAGCACCCGGACGATTGGCGATCCGGCGTAGAATTCACGCAATGCCGCATGGATTTCTTGTGTCGAGCCAGCTTTGCCCATTGCACCAAGCGCCAACGGTACATCCACCGCCATCCCGCGGTGGGCATCGACCACAGCTGGCGAAAATATGGGCGCATGAACTAGACCGGCGTATCGTTGCATTTCGGTCAGATGTTTGTGGCCAAGGTCCAAACCGTAGCCGCGCCAGGCAATCGTGTGGTCTGCCGCAAACCGGTCGATCATTGCATTACCGCCGCCGGAATAGCCGGACACCGCATTAACGCTGAATGCCCAGTCACTTGGCACCAGGCCGGCGCGCACCAGTGGTGCGATTAGCGCCAGAAATCCCGTCGGATAGCATCCGGGGTTAGACACGCGCGTGGCAGATGCAACCTCGTTACGCCCGGTCAGTTCGGGGAAACCATAGGTCCAACCTGCGGCCACGCGGTGCGCGGTGGATGCGTCGATTACTCTTGTTCGGCGATTGTCGATAAGCCCAACGACCTCGCGTGCGGCGTCGTCAGGCAGGCATAGGATTGCAACGTCACAATCATTAACCGCCTCGCGCCGGGCGGCTTGGTCTTTGCGCAGATGCTCAGGCAGGGTGACCAGTGAAAACTCAGTTCGACCAGCCAGCCGTTCACGGATTTCGAGGCCGGTCGTGCCAGCAGCGCCATCGATAAATACTGTAGTCGTCATTCGTCCGAATTAGCGAGTTGTGCGGTCAAGATATAGCCTGTCGGACCGTCGGGGCCGACACAGCCCCATGACCATGCGCCAACGTGATCGAGCAATTCGAACGCACTGCCTGCAGCCAAAGTTGTGAAGGTTTCTGACGTTTCGTTCGGTTGCCGTTTAAGTGCTGCATCCGCCCCGCCAATGGATCGCAATTGCGGCACGACATAATGTGCAACCAGATATCGGTTAGCCAGAGCAATATGCGCGAGATCGCCCCTCAGCGGCAGTGTACCGGGCGCCGGACGCACAATCGGACCATCAAGGGCAAGCAGGCCCTTGGGCAGTTTATAGTTGCCAGCCTTGGTCACCAGTTCACTTTGCCCCTAGCCATTGCACAATGCGCGTCCCGATTTACGCAATGCGCGCGCTTAGACGGTTGCGCGGCCATGGGCAAGGTTGCCACCGAGTCACTAAGATTTTACACCGTTTTTGCCGAAACGGTGCTGGAGCATATGGAACGCCGCGCGCAGGCCATAAGCCGCGCCGCCTTTCGCCCGGCCCGGTTTGGGGAATGGCCGCCAGGCGAAGGTGTCGAAATGCGCCCAGTCGATCGGCGTTCCGTCTTCATGGTCGCCGACAAATCTATCCAGAAACAGCCCCGCAACGCTGGCTCCGGCAAAAGAATTGCCATGTGCATTGTTGATGTCGGCAATGTCCGATTTTAGCCATTCGGCATAGGCTTCGGGCAGTGGCAAGCGCCACGGCGGATCATCGCATTTCGCGCCAGCGTCGAGAAATTCCTGCGCCGTTTCATCGCGCCGGGTCATCAGCGCGGGATAGTCCGGCCCTAACGCGACACGGGCGGCGCCGGTCAGGGTCGCAAAATCGATGATTAGCTCGGGATATTCCTCACTCGCCTTAGTCAAGGCGTCGCCCAACACCAACCGCCCTTCGGCATCGGTATTGCCAATCTCTACGGTCAGACCCTTGCGGCTGTTGAGCACATCACCGGGGCGAAATGCATTGCCCGAAATGGCATTTTCAACCGCTGGAACCAGCAGGTGAAGGCGCACCGGCAGACCAGCACCCATGACCAGCTCAGCCAGCCCAAGCGCATGTGCCGCGCCGCCCATGTCTTTCTTCATCAGCAGCATGCCGTTGGAGGATTTGACGTCCAGCCCCCCGGAATCAAAGCATACACCCTTGCCGACAATCGCCAGACGCGGTGCCTTGGCATCGCCCCACACAAACTCGATCAGGCGCGGCGCATGGCTGCGCGCCGCAGCGCGGCCGACCGCATGGATCATGGGATGTTCACGAAGCAGTGCCTCACCTTTTGTTACCGTGAGTTCGCCGCCGTATTTTTTGGCCATTCCCGCTGCAATATCTTCCAGCGCCGCCGGGCCCATGTCTTCGGCCGGAGTATTGACCAGATCGCAGACCAGATTAACCGCGCGCGCCTCGGCCAGACCATTGTCGATCGCGTTGAACTGTTTGGACAGAAGGATGCGCGGGCCGACCTCCTCGACGTCTGATTTATAGCGGTTGAAACTATGCTGCGCAGTCAGCCAGCCATGAATCGCCGCGCCGGGATTATAGCCTTCGAGCCGATAGGTTCCGGCCGGGAGCACTTCTGCCAGCTTGGCGAGGCAATAGCTGGTCATCTGCTCCGGATCGGCCACGCCGCCCACGGCGAACCAGGTATCGCCTTCCGGTACGATTGCGGCCGTGGCCGCGCTACCGTCAAATTTCTGCCCTGCCACGGCAGCACGCTGGCTGCTTTTCAGACCCTTCACCCAATAGTTGAAACCATCCTTGGTGACGAGGTGAATGGGAACCGCATCTTGTTCGCGGTCGGCCTGGATCAAATCTGGTGTGTTGCTCATGGCTGACCCTTTACACGCCTCTCCCCGGAATTCACGTGGAGAAATCTACAAACTCTCGCAATTCTTACCCGATATCGCTACATGGGCGGCATGACCGAATATCAAGTGATCGACAGCGCCGACACCGTCCTGCGCGATGGAACCATCAAACTGCACGGCCCCGAAGGGTTCGAGGGGATGCGCCGCGCCGGACGGCTGGCAGCGGATATCCTCGATGCAATGGTATCACTGGTGGTGCCGGGCGTAACTACGGCCGAACTGGACGATATTGTACGCCAGATGACCATCGCAGGCGGCGCGGTTCCGGCCACGCTGGGATACCGCGGCTATACGCACAGTTGCTGCATTTCGATCAACCATGTGATCTGCCACGGCATTCCGTCGGAAAAGCCGCTGAAGGATGGCGACATCGTCAATATCGACGTAACCCCGCTGCTCGACGGATGGCATGGCGATACCAGCCGGATGTATCTGGTTGGTGATGTGCCGCTAAAGGCGCGTAAGCTGGTCGATGTGACGCATGAATGTCTGATGCTTGGAATCGAAGCAGTTAAACCCGGCGCGCGGTTGGGCGATATCGGCGCGGTGATCGAAGCCCATGCGCGAGCGAATCGCTACACCACTGTCCGCGAATTTTGTGGGCATGGTCTTGGGCGGCTATTTCATGATGCACCTGAGGTAATTCATGCTGCCAAGGCAGGAACCGGTCCGGAATTGAGGCCGGGGATGTTCTTCACTATCGAACCAATGATCAACGCGGGCAAGCCGTGGGCCAAGGTATTAAAAGATGGCTGGACCGCAGTTTCGCGCGACAAATCGCTATCGGCGCAGTTCGAACATTCGCTGGGTGTGACTGAAACCGGCGTCGAGATTTTCACCAAAAGCCGCATAGGGCTGGATAAGCCGCCGTATTAGTTTGCCCTCAGGCGCCGGCGGTCGCGTTCGCTTCTTTAGGCTTCCGCGCTAACCGCGCGGCGTGCGGTCGCACGCTGGCTGCTGCGACCAAGTTTATTTCACCTCAAAAACTGCTTGGATTGGTTCTGTCCGCGACAAGCTTACCCTTCGCGTGCGGCCCTGATTGCAGCGCCGCCAGCAAACGGCGCCATCGCCACCAGCACCAGACTGATCGCTGCCGTCAGCGCAATTCCGGCGCCGTCGGGCCGCGAAAGACTGCCTGCCCCGAAGATCAGGATCGGTACCGCCAGCGGGATCAGCAGCAAGCCCGACAGCGCCGCACCGCCGCGCAGGCCAGCGGTAAGCGCCGCGATCATCACGCCAATCGCCGCGAGCCCGGGTGTGCCGGCAAGCAAACCTAGCAACACTGTGCGCAAGCTTTCCGCATCCAGCGATAGCAGCGCCGCAGCGGGCAAAGCGGCCAGCAACAGCAGCGGCGCGAAACTGAGCCAATGGGCCATCATTCGTACCGCCACGACAATTTCTTCGGAAATTCCCCGCAAGACCAATTGGTCGAACACACCCTGTTCAAGATCGGGCGCAATCAGCCGGTCTAACGGCAGGATCGCTGCCAGCAATGCTGCAACCCAGATCACGCCGCCGCCGGTCCGCGCCAGCAATTGCGCGTCCGGCCCGACCGCAAAGGGATATAACATTGCCACCGCGAGGAAGAATAGCAGCGGCAGGATCGATCCACCCTGTTTGCCGCCCGGCATCAGTGCCACCAGATCGCGCTTGAGCAGAATGCCGATCATACCGCGAATTCCGTTAGGTCGAGGGCCTGCCCTGATGGCAGATCAATCGGCGTATGCGATGCAACCACGCAAATCCCGCCGCCTCCGCAATGTAGCCTGATCAGCGCGTCAACCTTGGCCCGCCCTTCGCTGTCCAAGCCGTTGAGCGGCTCGTCCAGTAGCCAGATATTGGTTCCCTGATTGAGCAAGCGCGCAAATGCCGCCCGCTTTTTCTGCCCAGTTGAAAGATAACGCACCGGAATATCGATTAGCTCGTCAATTCCCATTAGCTGGCAATTCATGCGTTGATCCGAACACCCATCCAGATCGCCCCAGAATTCCAGCGCTTTTCCAAGGGCAATTTGCGGGTTGAGCGCTGTCCGCTCGTCGATCAGGCCAACGCTGCCATCATGGGTTGTGGTGCCGGCGAATGGTCTGAGCAAGCCGGCAAGAATACGCAGCAGACTAGTCTTGCCAATCCCGTTCGCGCCCGCAACGTGGAGCGCGTCACCCGACCTTAGTGTCAGGCACAGTCCGCGAAACAACAGCCTTTCGCCCCGGCGGCAGGCGAGGTCACTCGCTGTAAGATGATAGGCTTGCATGCATCGCTGCGATAGGAGAAACCCGCGGGCGTAACAAGCAGTCCAAACCTTTAAGGAATTACTTCATGGCTATCGCCCAGTTGACCCCAGACGAACGAGCCGCCGCCATTGCCGAATTGCCCGATTGGTCGCTTACCCGAGAGGGTCTGGCGATGGAGCGCAAATTCAAGTTTACCAACTTTGTCGAGGCGTTTGGATTTATGGCCCGTGTGGCAATTCTGGCAGAGAAAGCCGACCACCATCCAGAATGGTTCAACGTTTACAACAAGGTCGAGATCACCCTGACCACACATGACGCAGGCGGCCTGTCCAGCCGGGATATTGCATTGGCCAAGGAGATCGACGCGCTCGGCTGACGATCTATCAGCGGGCGAGCGGGCTTCGTGAAGCCCGCATCTGCTTGCGCATCCGGCCAGGCGTCCAGCGAGCCCCGAAAGCTACTCTTTTCGCCGTTTTGCCCACGGTAGTATGCAATGTATCGCCGTGAACAGCGTCCCATGCGGCCTGAGCCACTTCCAACACCGGAGTAATCTCCATCCCGGCGTCCCTGACGATGGTTTCGATTGCTTCGTTGGTCGCTGCATTGGGCGAGTGTTTCAGCAGCGGAGTATCGATGAAGCTGGGCATGAGCGAGCGCGACTTGATGCCATCTTCGAACCATTCCCCATCGAGAGACTCGGTAATTGCCCGTACGCCAAATTTGGTCGCCGAGTAAACAGAGCTGCCCGCCATCCCGTAGATTCCAGCAGCGCTGGAGGTGTTGAGCAAGCAGCTGCCCGGTGCCGTTTTCTTAAGGTATGGATAGACCGCCTGCGCCCCGAACAGCACGCCTTTCAGATTGATATCAAGGCACCGTTCGATCTCGCCAACAGTATTATCGGCCAATACGCCGCCTAGCGGTATTCCGGCATTGTTGACCATCACGTCGATCCGCCCGCCCGACGCGGTGGAGAATGCGGCCAGCGCATCATCCCATGCATCACGGTCGCGAACGTCGAATTTGCGGGAGAAGCAGAAGCCGTTAGCGATTAGCCGCTCGGTTTCTTTCATTCCGGCTGCATCAATATCGCCAAGGCCGACAAACCATCCGCGTTCGGCAAAATACAGGGCAATCGCGCGGCCAATACCAGACCCGCCACCGGTGATGAAAATCGCCTTTTTCTGGCTCATGGAAACGCTTTCCTAGATAAAACCCGGCCGAATTAAAGTGACCGCGCCGAGCCGTAGCCCCGCGCGGTCACTTTGTCAGCACCTGTGCCGCTTAACCGCCCAATGCGTCTTCCAAGCCCTGAACGAATTCAGCGCCCTCGACAATTTCAGCGGTCGAATTGCCGACCGTATCGCCAATCGGTTCAGCCCTGCCGCCAAGGCAAGTGGCGAGGAAATTCTCGGTCACTGCATTAAAGGCAATGTTGTTGGCCGGTTTGGCAAAGCCGTGGCCTTCATCAGGATAAAGCACATAGGTCACCGGAATACCCTTGGTCTTCATCGCGGCGACGATCTGGTCGCTTTCCGCCTGATTGACCCGGGGATCATTCGCACCTTGCCCGATCAGTAGCGGTTTGGTGATCTTGTCCGCACTGTACAGCGGTGAACGCTCTTTCAACATCGCCAGACCTTCGGCCGTATTCGGATTACCCATCCGTTCGTGGAATTGCGCGATCAGCGGCTCCCAATAGGGCGGAATGGTCTTGAGCAGCGTTTCCAGATTGGACGGGCCGACAATATCGACCCCGCAGGCGAATTCATCAGGCGTGAACGTTAGGCCCGCAAGCGTGGCATAGCCGCCGTAAGACCCGCCCATGATGGCCACCTTGTCTTTTGGGGTAATACCCTTGCTGATCGCCCACTGGGTGGCGTCGATCAGGTCATCATGCATTTTCTTGCCCCACTCCAGATCGCCTGCAGAGATGAAACCCTTGCCGAAACCGGTCGAGCCGCGGAAATTGACGCTCATCACGGCATAGCCGCGGTTGGCCAGCCATTGGTGGTAGGAATTATATCCAAACCCGTCGCGTGCCCACGGGCCGCCGTGTACCAGCAATACCATCGGTACCGGCGCGTCGGGCACACCGTCCAGATCACTATCGCTGCCGGGCGGCAGGGTCAGATAGCTGGGCAGGGTGAGCCCGTCGCGGGATTTGAGTTCGAGCGATTGCATTGGCTGCAGCGGCGCGCCGACCAGTTCCGGGCGTGTCGTATAAAATTCGTTCAGCGTTCCCGCTGTCCGGTCATACAGATAGGTCTGGCTCGGCGCAGTCAGCGGATCATTCCACACGATCCATTTGTCGTCAGCCTTGGTACGGGACTGGACCCCGAATTCTCCGTCCAGCTTGCTGTCGAGAAATTCCAGGCTTGCCTTCACATCGGGATCGGTCGCGGTCCATTCTGTGGTGAGATAGGTAAAGCTGTACGCTTCCAGTTCACCCGTCTTGGGATCGGACATTGCACCGCCAATATCGGCCTTGTCATTCTGGGCCAGAATGCGCTTCTCACCGGTGGCGGTGTCCTGCGCGATCAGCGCTGCGGTGTTTCGTCCGCGGCTGTCGATCCAGTACAGCGTCTTGCCGTCATGGGTGAAACCGGCGGGCTGGGTGGTTAGCGAATCGGCGAGACCCGTGCTTTCCGTGGGCTCCTCGGCCACTGTTCCATTGGTAATCTGGAAGAAATCCATTCCGCCCGCCGCATTCGGGCGGAGCGCCATGCGCAGGTTAAGTCCATCATCGGCGAGGAAGCCAGCGAAGCCATTGTTTTCAAGTACGAGCTCCAATGCGCCCGAATTCAGATCGAGCAAATGGACATCATGGAACCGCGCATCGCGGTTGTTAACGCCGACCAGCATCTTGTCCGGTTTGGCGAAGGATGTGCCGATTACCTGCGCCCGGGTTTTTTCAAATGGCGTCAACGTGCGTTCTGTTCCGGTGGCAACATCAATGCCGTAAAGCAAGAAATTCTCATCCCCGCCCTTGTCCTGAATATACAACAGGCTCTTGCCATCGCCTGCCCAGAAATACTGGCGGATCGGACGGTCGGTAGAATTGGTCATCGCCTTGGCGGCGGAAGGACCACTCGCGGGCGCCATCCAGACGTTCATCACACCATCTTTCGGTGCCAACCAGCTGAGCCATTCGCCATCCGGGCTTAACTGGCCCGATGCCTTGGTCGGATTGCCGAACAAATCCTCGCGCGGGATCAAGGGTGCGGCAGTTTTGGGTTCGGTCATATGTGTCTCGGTTCCTGCATGATGGTCTGCGCGGGCGCTGGCGGAAATCGTCAGGGCCATGGCGGCGAGGGCGCACCCGCCCAAAAGGCGCGAAAATGTTGTTCCGTTCGTCATTGAATAGTCCTCCAGGTTTCGTTGGAAGCTATTTAAGCAGAGTTTTGCCCGCTTCGGGAAAATTTCTACCAACGGCATATAGGACCGGATTATTGTAACCCAGCGGCCTAAAGGGCGGGATTATTGTAACAATGCCAAGTGAATATGGCGATTGCACCGCGGTTCGGTCGCCACGCTTCGGACATGGCGCGGGCCTGTTTCTCGCTTGGGCGTTCGGGCAGGTCGAGTATCTTGTGCAGGCCGGCCATCACCGCCAAATCCCCGGCAGGCCAGATATCCGGGCGACCTTCCGCAAACAGCAGGTATATCTCCGCTGACCATCGGCCGATGCCTTTGATCCGGATCAGTTTGGCAATCGCTGCCTCATCATCCTCGGGCAAATTATCGAGCGGCAAATCGCCATTGATCACCAACTCGCACAATGAACGGGCATAACCCTGCTTCTGGCGGGACAGGCCGCAAGCGCGCAGGCTATCGAAATCGCTAGCAAGTAAAGTGCCCGGCGCCATTTCCTCGCCCAGTTCCGCCTCCAGCTTGCGCCAGACGGAATCTGCTGATGCCACACTGACTTGTTGGCCAACGATGGTGCGCAGCAAAGTCTTGTAACCGGTAGGGCGGATGCGGGGTTCGGGATAGTCAGCAGCGGCCAGCGCGCGCCCGAATGCCGGTTCAATAGCTATTACGCTATCTATCCCGCTGCGAATTTGTTCTGCGGTAAGTCCCACTTCCCGGCTCCTCTATCTGGTACAAAGTCAGTCTTGCCAAAATGCAATCCAGCCCTTAGCTCCCCGGCGAAGTCCGAAACAGGCGGACATTTGCAATTTCAGGAACCCATCCATCATGCCGAAGCTGATTGTCGTCAACCGCGCCGGAGAAGAAACTACCATCGAGGTCGAAGATGGCCTGACTGTGATGGAAGCCATCCGTGACAATGGGTTCGACGAATTGCTGGCGCTGTGCGGCGGGTGCTGTTCCTGCGCAACCTGCCACGTTATGGTGGATCCTGCGTTTGCGGATAAACTTCCGGCGATTTCCGAAGACGAAGACGATCTGCTGGAAAGCTCCGATTACCGCAATGAAACCTCGCGCCTGTCGTGCCAAGTACCGTTTACCAGCGAACTGGACGGCCTCAAGGTAACCATCGCACCCGAAGATTGAGTTCTTGGTATCAAAGCGGAATTGCATTGAACGCGGCGCGGGCGCGGCCTAATTCGTGTCTATGATAGCATCTTCAGTTCATACAGACTCCCTTGATTTAATCGGCAATACGCCGCTGGTTCTGCTGCAGGGGCCAAGCGAGGCCGCTGGTTGTGAAATCTGGGGCAAGTGCGAATTCGCCAATCCCGGCGCCTCGATCAAGGATCGGGCTGCGCTGTACATCGTTCGCGATGCAGAGGCACGCGGTACGATTAAGCCCGGTGGGACAATCGTGGAAGGCACGGCGGGCAATACCGGGATCGGGATTGCGCTGGTTGCCAATGCGCTGGGTTACCGCACGATTATCGTGATGCCTGAAACGCAAAGCCGCGAAAAGATGGACACGTTGCGCGCGCTTGGCGCGCAATTGGTGCTGGTCCCTGCCGCGCCATTTTCAAACCCCGGCCATTTCGTCCATACCTCGCGCCGCCTGGCGGAAGAAACCGAAGGTGCGATCTGGGCCAACCAGTTTGACAACACGGCCAATCGCAAGGCTCACATCGAAGGCACTGCCGAGGAGATCTGGTCACAGATGGAGGGCCGTATCGACGGCTTTACCTGCGCGGCCGGAACTGGCGGAACCATTGCCGGGGTCGGCATGGGGCTGAAAAGCCATGACGAGAATGTCCGTATCGCTTTAACCGATCCGCATGGCGCGGCGCTGTATAATTATTACGCTCATGGCGAGCTGAAATCGGAAGGAACTTCAGTGGCTGAGGGGATCGGGCAGGGCCGGATCACCGCCAATCTGGAAGGCGCACCGATCGACACGCAGTACCGTATCTCGGACGAAGAAGGTCTGCACTGGGTAGAGCGGCTGCTGCAAGATGAAGGACTGTGCCTTGGATTGTCATCCGGGATCAATGTGGCTGGCGCAATTGAATTAGGCCGGCAGTTGGTGACCGAGGGCCGCGAAGATCCCCGCGTTGTCACGATCCTGTGCGATACGGGCTTCCGCTATCTGTCGAGCCTCTACAA
>JBBKWK010000151.1:0-2744 GCA_037968915.1 Pontixanthobacter sp. | reverse complement strand
CGCGCTTTCCTTTCCGAAGAACAGGACATCGTCGGCCATGAAGCTGAAATCGTAGGCCGATTGACGGCTTTTAGTGGTAAACAGCACCAGCCTTCGCGATCCTAAAGCAGTCTTGAACGCGTCGAATCCGGCATGACGAGCAATTTCCACGTGATCGATATAATCCATGGCGGTCCGGCGTACTCTTCGATCATCCCATTCGAAACCCATCGGTTCGATAAGATCGACCGCCGCACCCATACAAGCGCCGAGGCGCAGAATAGCGCCAACGTTTCCAGCAATTTCTGGTTCGTAAAAAGCAATACGCATTTCGGATCATTGGCGCCAGTGAAGGGTGCACGCAAGCCCTCGGTCAAATCTTAAGTCTTTGAGCTCCAGCCCTGAACACGCGATCCGGCTTTGGGACGTCCATCCTCTTGTATGCGTTGACCGATAGGCTCAGAGCCTATCTCGAGAATACACCGGAATACGTATCGGCACTGATACCCTGAGAATGCCGGATATCGTAAAATGGTAGGCCGGACGCCGCCAACAGCATTCACGTGATCTCGATGGTGCGCATAACATGCTCATTTCTGCGCGAGCACGAAGTCAAAGGCTGAGCACACGGCAGCGACTTGTGCGTCGTTGCATATTTGCGACGTGGCGCGCGCACTGTCGGGATAAACCTCGGTGGTCGTCGTAAACCGGGCCCCGGTTACAGAGCTGCACATAGCGTATTTTGCCTGAGGGTATTGGATCACACCATGTGCGACGACGGGCGAGCCGATGATCTTTCCATCCTCGTCTGCCGGAGCAATGTGCGTGACCTGTTCGACGCCTGCAATAATGGCTTGTTGGAAATCGGGTTGCGGATTTTCACTGTCGTCGACCAGATAAAAGCCGTCGGGAATGGAGCCAGGTTTGAAATCTTCACCGTCGCGCGCAGCTAAGGCCAGGCGAAACTCGCTTTCATCACTATTGGTTGTTTCGTGTAGGTCGATATGCAGCAGGAACGAAGCGGTTTGCGCGGCAACAAGCTTCATCAGCGCCGCGCACTCGGCTGCCGCGCTATCCGGACGGAAGCTGCGGTTGGGATCCATGGCGTCGTAGTTCCAACGGTTGATCCGCTCATATGCCCATGGGCTAATGCAGGGGGCAACCAACAAGTTTACCCTACCAGCATATTCGGCCGCGCGGGTCTCAAGGAATTGAAGGGCTCCAATGACTCCACTTGTTTCGTATCCATGGACGCCGCCAGTTACGAGTGCGCTGGGCAAGCTTGGGTCGGGGCTCCCATTACGCAGAGCGAACAGGTCATAGTGCTCGCCATCATAATCAAGCTGGCCATAGGCGAGAGTTTCGAAGCTGCTGGCTAGCGCCTCAATGCGGGGAACCACTTCATCTTGATAACGACGCTGCTGAGACTGGCTTGAGCGCCACTGATTAAGCTCGGCCTCACCCCAAGGTCTGCCGGGCGTGCCGATGGGGTAGAATTGGACACTTGTCATTTTGCTCTCACTGCTCGGTTAAAGGCCAAAAACGCTGTTGCCACGACCCTGGTTTCAGGTGGCTTCTTCAAGGTTTCTAAAGCCGCAAGGAAGGCAGTGCCTCATCGAAAGGCACATTCAATTTGGCCGGCATCCGAATGGGAGCTGAATAGCGAGCCTTCAGCCGGCAGCCCAATGTGCGGCCTTTCGTTCTGGTTGTCACGCGTAGTGATAAGTGCAATTTGAACGGCAATCTCTTAGATGAATGCTTTGGGGAATGACGAGGGGGAGGTCCAATTGATGGTCACAGATCAAGCGATGGCTCAAAAAATAACCTTCAAACATCGCTGGTGGCTGATCGTCGCTGGAATGATCATTGTTCTGGCAGGGGGGTTTCTAGCGCAACTCGTCCGGACGGCGGACGGCACAAGCGTTCGAGATATACGGTTTACCGGCACGAACGGCACCGTCATGAGCGCTCTTTTGTATGTCCCGAAAAATGCGACTCCCACGACCCCCGCCCCCGGTATTCTTGCTGTGCACGGCTATATTAATTCTCGCGAGACACAGGACGGTTTCGCCATTGAATTCGCCCGCCGCGGTTACGTTGTTTTGTCGCTTGATCAGACCGGGCACGGATACAGCGGCGGCGCAGCATTCTCAAACGGCTTCGGCGGCCCGGATGGTCTCGAATATCTGCGATCCTTGCCGATGGTCGATACCGATCAGATCGGTCTCGAAGGGCACAGCATGGGCGGCTGGACAGTGCTTGCAGCGGCTGCCGCCATGCCCGACGCCTATTCGTCGATGGTGCTGGAGGGATCTTCGACTGGTGCGCCTTTTGCACAGGAGGGTTCAACCACTTGGCCGCGCAATCTCGCGCTTGTCTTCAGCCGCTATGATGAATTCTCGAAACTCATGTGGAACGTTGATCGCGCGCAGGACCTGCCGACCAGTGAGAAGCTGCAGGCCGTATTCGGAACTGATGCTCCCGTTGCGGAGGAAGGCTTGTATGGGGCGATTGCAAAAGGGACCGCGCGAAAGCTCTATCAACCAAGCACGACGCATCCCGGCGATCATTTCTCGGCGGCTGCTATCGGGAACGCTACGGAATGGTTTGCCGCCACGCTTGATGGCGGGACGCCGCGGCCGGTTAGCGATCAGATCTGGTATTGGAAGGAAGTCGGTACAGGGATTGGCCTTGTCGGCTTTGTAATGATCATGCTCGGCGTATTTGATGCGCTTGTCCGCCTGCCGCTATTTGCCTCCATGCGA
>JBBKWK010000150.1:0-5416 GCA_037968915.1 Pontixanthobacter sp. | reverse complement strand
CCGGGGATTATCTCGCTGGGCGACCTGACCGTGACCGCAAACGGCATTGCGGGCACCGGAACAATCACAGGCATCGATGCAGGCGGGCTGGTGATAATGCGCGACCTGTCGACCGAGGCGGGCGGCGTATTCAGTTTCGGTTCGCTGACGGTCGATGCGACCGGCTTTGCTGAGGCCCCGGGCGGCGGAGGCCTGATCTTTATTGGCGGGAGCGGCACCAATACGGTCGCTGGCAATATGAACGTCGATGTAACCGGCGACATCACATACGCTTTCGACGGCAACAGCCAGATCACAGTTGGCGGTAACACCACATTGTTCGCAACCGGCGATATTCTGGTGACGCACATCAACAATACAGGCGCGGTGGTGTCGATCGATACGGCGGGCAATGTGACCGCAATCGCAAACGGTAATTTTACTGCCGATACAGGCTCTATTATCGGTGCCGGGGGCGAGATGTTCATCATTGCAGACGGCAATATCTCTGCTGACGATTTGCGAGCAGTGCCAGTGATAGTGCTCTCTGCAGGCGGCAATGTTCTGCTCCGAAATGCGCTGGCCAGTGGACCGCAGGGTATGTCCAATGTCGGCGGAATTTTCATTGATGCGGGGGTTGATAACGGCGGTAGCGGCCCGGTTTATGACCCGAATTTCAACGTCACCATCACTGGAAGTGTTCAGTCCTATTCGGATATCTTGGTGAACGCTGGCGGTTCGGCAATTTTTACCCCGACTGCCAATGTAGCAGCGGATAACAGTCTGGTAGTGCGCACCGGGGATGATATTATCGTGCAGGCCGGAGCGGCGCTGAGCAGCGCCAACAATCCGACTGCGGCCGTAGATCCTTTCGCGCCATTTATAACAGGCCCCAACCTGACCCTGCTGGCGGGCAGCATCACCATTCTGACCGGTCCGATTCTGACGCCGATTTCCAGTATAGTGAGCGCAGGCAGTCTTGTTTCCAACAGCGGCGCGGTGATCCTCAACGCCAATGCTATCGACGGACTGGGCGGGACGATTGCAGGCAGCTCGCTCAGCGCTGAAATCAATGATGCGCCGGGTGCCGGCCTGCCACAATCCGATGATGCGGGGCTGCTCGGCGTATCGTGTGTTGAAGGTAACGTATGCCTTGGGAATATCTCGGCGGATAACCGGATAGAAGTGGGCCAGAACAGCAATAATGACGTTATCCGGCTGGTGATCGAACAGGGAACGGTCTCCGCGAATGACGTGTTGATCACGATCCGCGATGCCATCGTAATGGGCAGCAACGGTATTCCGACAATTATCAACGCCGCCAATAGTCTCGCGGTGGAAAGCCTGACCGGCGATATCAACCTCGTCGATGCGGTGATATCGAGCAACCAGATCACGATTGCAGCAGCAGGCAGCTTGCTGGGCAATGGTTCACTGACCAGCGCCAACGATATTGGCATCACTGTGGGTCAGGATGTTAATGCGCTGCTGATCAGCGCTGGCGGCCAATTGACCAGTGTGGCTGGTGTCGGCGGACTGGCCGAGGCGCAGTATTCCGTGCCCGGCTCGATCAATGTCATCACCTATACTCAAGGCGGCGCTACTCCGCTGCGAGTGGTGGCAGATGGCAGCAACAGTTTCGGCACGATCAATATGGCCGGCGCACAGAACATCACATTGATCGGCGGAAATGCCGGGGCCGGGACCGGAGACGTGTTCCTTGGCGCAGCAACCGGTGCAGGCAATATCGCACTGACCGGTGATAATGTCGGGATCGGCAATCTGACGGCGGGCGGGGCGATTACCGCAAACGCAATTGCCGGGGCCATTAACTTTGGCTCTGCCACCGCCGGCACCAACCTGACGATGACCGCCAGCGGAGCGATTATCGGCGGTAATCTGGGCGCGGGCGGCACGCTCAACCTGAATGGCAGCAGCATCGCAATTGGTAATGCCAGTGCGAATACTATCCAGTTCATCAGCGGAACAGATATTCTGTTCGATAGCCTGTCTTCACCCAATGCGATCAGCCTTAGCGCTCTCAATGGATTGGTCGGCGGCAATACTGGTGCGGGCGATATCGATAGCGGCGGCGATGTCGATCTGGTGGCGCAGGAAATCGCTTTGGGTGACATCACCTCAGGCGGAAGCGTGAGCGCGAATGCAACAGCAGGGGACGCCAGCTTCGGTACTGTCGATGCGGCGAACAACATCGCGGTTATCGCCAGTGGTACTCCCAGCCTGACCAATGCGATCAGCGGCGGCGATACCAGTATAACCGGCAGCGCGGTCGCTTTTGCCAATGGAACGGTTGGCGGCGACCTGTCGCTGACGGCGACGGCTGGCAATGTTGACGCCAGTGGCAGTGTCAGTGTGGCGGGCGGGATTGCGCTGGCTGCGACCGGCAACATCGGGTTTGCCAGCTTGGCGGCGCAAGGCGGTGATTTTACCGCCGATGCGGGCGGAACAATTATTTTCAATGGCGCGTCTGCGACTGGTGCGCTTGATTTCATGGCTGGCAATTCGATTACGACAGCTGGAGCGATTACCGGCGGGCAGGTCACTCTCGGCAGCGGCGGAGCGATTAATGCCGCCAGCATCACCTCCACCGCAGCGGCGGGCGGCGGGATTGATGTATCCGGCACCAACGGGATCACAGTGGGATCATTGACCGGTAATGGCGCTGTGCTTCAGTCGACTGCCGGGGCCATCCGGGTAACCAATGATATCAATCTGAGCGGCTTGCTGGAGGCGGAGGGCCGCAGCGTGTTCCTGCGTGCTGTCAACGCGTTAAACGTGCGGGCAATTGCCACCGCAGGCGATATCGACATTGCGGCGGGGGGCAATCTTGGTCTTTTGGATATCAGCGCTACGGGCAACGTCGTTCTGGCCTCAACCGGCGGGTCTGTGGCGGCGAATGCGGCCACCACAAGTGGGATCACTTCGTCCGGCGGCAATGTAAATGTTACGGCCGTAAACAATTTCATGGTCAATAGCGCGGTTAACGCCGCCAATACGCTGACGATCAATGTTGGCGGTTTGCTCGATCTGCAAGCCAGCGCAACCGGCGGGGCCATCAATGTGCTGGCCGGCGATTTGAATATTGGAACTGCCGGTTCGCTGGGGCGGAGCGATCTGACCGGCTCGATTGTGATTACCACCCTTGGCGATATCGTACTGGGCGGTGCAGGCGGAGGGGCACCAATCGCCGGTGTTCTTACAATCGACAACAATGAATTCTCGCGAATTTTCAGCGGCGGTGATTTGTCGCTAATCGCGCAGCCCGGTGCCTCGGGCGGCGGCAATATCACTGTGAATACGCTGGGTGTGTTGGTTGGCTCCGGCACGGGCACACCGCAAGATGGCAATATCGGCCCGGTTGGCGGGCTGTTCCTGCAAGCTGGCGCGGCAATCGATATGATCGGCGTAGCCACCATGACTAATGCGGGCGCCAATAGCGTGTTCTCACTGGCGGCAACGACCATCATCCGGGTGGACCCGGCAAGCGGCGCGCTGATAGTTCGTAACGCCAATGGCGGACTGGCCGGTCAACTTGAGCTGATAGCGCCAAGGATCGAAGCGATCAGCGACCTCGCGCGTCTGGATATCTCCAGCGCATCAACCTTGGGTGTCAACATCAGGTTGGGCACGAATGACGGGGCGATCAATAATGCCGGTTATTTCTCGGCAGCGGATTTGTTCTTCACCGTGGATAATGCTCTGCTGATCCAGAACAGCGGCGGCAGCACGGCCTTCAATGACCGGCGCGGCTTTTCGGCGAATAACGTCACGATCGATGCCAGCGGACCGGCCGCAGTGATCGTGATCAACGGCGTAGTTGGGAGCCTTACTGGCTTCGAAGCCCTTGGCGCTGTCGGTGTGCCCGTCCTGTTCGACCCGGGATCGACCATCAATGGCTGCCTGATCCTCAATGTTGCCAGTTGCGCGGGCACGTCCAACATTCCCGGCAATCCCGTGACCCGAAATCCGGTTAAGGATTTGATCGATGAAGTGATCGATCCGCGCAGTGATGACAATCCCGGCCTTGATGATATTCGGGGCGATAATCCGGGCGATGATATCGGCGGGATTTTGGTAGAGATGCGCAAGCAGGGCTTGAGACAGGATGATCCCCTGCTCGACGATCCGGTAACCGGCGCAGGCAACGAGGATCTGTGGGTCTCCGGCCCGGATTGCGAAGGCGTGGACGCCGATAGCGAGGCCTGCGCAGCGAACGGCGAAACCGAACCGGCAGAATAGGACGGATAATTAGGCTGCAGGCCACAGCAATCTTGACCGCCACCTTGCGCTGCGTGCAAGGCCCGCAGCCATGAGCGACGTTCCCCTGAAGCTGTTCAACAGCCTGACCCGTAGTCTTGAAGAATTTACCCCGGTTCATGCGGGAGAGGCACGCGTCTATACCTGCGGGCCGACGGTCTATAATTACCAGCATATCGGTAACATGCGCGCCTATGTTTTCGCCGATACGCTGGGACGAACGCTCAGTTGGAAGGGCTACAAACTCACCCACGTGATCAACATCACCGATGTTGGCCATCTGACCTCTGATGCGGATGAGGGGGAGGACAAGATGGAGAAAATGGCCGCGAGCGAGAGCAAGTCGGCATGGGACATCGCCAAGTTTTACGCAGCCGATTTCGAGCAGGATCTGGCGCGACTGAATATACGAAAAACTGCCCATCCGCGCGCGACCGAATATGTTTCGGAGATGATCGAATGGGGCAGCAAGATTGCTCCCGAGCATTGTTACGAGCTGGATAGCGGCCTTTATTTCGACACTGCGACCGTCGCCAATTACGGACGGCTGGCCCGCGCAATCACCGAAGATGGGGAGGGCCGGATCAACACGGTCGAAGGCAAGCGCCACGCCGCCGATTTCGCAATCTGGCGCAAGACCCCGCCGGGCGAAACGCGCCAGATGGAATGGGATTCGCCCTGGGGCAAAGGCGCGCCGGGTTGGCATCTCGAATGTTCGGTGATGGGCGAGAAATTGCTTGGTTTTCCGTTCGACATCCACACCGGCGGAATTGACCACCGCGAAATTCACCACCCGAACGAGATCGCGCAAAATCAGGCATTTTGCGGCAGCGATGCATCCGGCGCGAATATCTGGATGCACAATAATTTTCTGGTCGAACGGTCAGGCAAGATGTCGAAGTCCAGCGGCGAATTCCTCCGCCTGCAATTGCTGATCGACAAAGGCTACCACCCGCTCGCCTACCGGATGATGTGCCTGCAAGCGCATTACCGCAGCGAGCTGGAGTTTTCATGGGAGGGGCTGGGGGCGGCGTTGGTGCGGTTGAAGCGGATGGTGATGAGCGTCGAGCGGCTTCGGGAAAGGCAATCAACGGGTCAAGGAGGGACAATTGCGACAGACAAATATGGTCAAGCGTTTGCAGATGCAATTTCAGATGAC
>JBBKWK010000149.1:0-4887 GCA_037968915.1 Pontixanthobacter sp. | reverse complement strand
GCGACGACATTGCGCAGAACCGTGGCAAACCAGGCGGTTTCATAGAAAGGTACATCATCGATCACGACCGGGTCGAAAGTGCCCGCAATCACGGTCACCTGATCGCCGCGATCGGGATTGGCCCCGACCGCAGAGGTTATGAGCTGTTCGATCTGCGTTGCGCTGGCAGGCTTGATCTTGGCCAAGGCTTCGGAACTCAGCGCTACTGCCACGGTCAGACGTTTGACGCCCCCGGGCTGGCTGCTTGATACGGCGACTTCGCGGCCGAGCTCATATGTCTTTTGATCGCTGGTTTCCCCGTTGGTCGGGCCAGCAGCCGCCGGAGTAGCCCCGCCCAGATTTTGTGCGTCACCGACCGGACCTAGCTGGGTGGCGGGCGGCGGTGTATTCGCTAGAACGCCTGGCACGCCGCCGGACTGGCCGGCGCCCGTCTGGGTGGATTCGCGGCGCATTTCACTCCGGATTACGCCTTCCTTGTCATAGGATTCGCGGGCCGAGGTAATCTCTTCCATATCCAGTTCCACCTGCACTTCGGTTGAGAAGTTGCCCTCGCCGATCAGCGGGGCGAGCAATTGTGAAATCTGGGCGCGCAATTTGTCTTCGTAATTGCGCTGCAGCTCCAGACCTTCGCCGCTCTTGACTGTGCGGTCGGATAGCAATTGGCCGTGTTGATCGACCACCCGGACCTGATCGGCCTGGAGGGAAGGAACCGACCCTGCCACTAGATTGACGATCGCATTGACTTGGTCGTCCGATAGATTTCGGCCCCGCGCTAGCCGCACCATGACTGAAGCGCTGGGGGCTACGCTCTCGCGGACAAAGACAGACTTTTCAGCTTGCGCCAGGTGGACCCGTACGGCTTCTACACCGTCGATTTCCATGATCGTCATGGTCAATTCGCGTTCGCGGACATTGCGCAATCGTTCGCCTTCTAATGTTCGGCTGGAACCGATCGGGATGGCGTCAAGCATTTCGGAGGTGCTCTCGGGCGCGGCCAACCCGCCGTTGCTTGCGACGAGCATCCGTGCGCGGTACAGATCGTCCTCACCGACAGACAATGAACCGGTTGAATTGTCGATTTCGTAGCTGATGCTGCCCTGTTCTAGCGCGGCCACGACTTCTGATCGCTCGGCATCGCTGAGGCTGCCGTAGAGCATTCGCTGCGGCCCGCTGGCAAGAGCGAAGTACAGCATCGCGCTGCCTGCGATCGCAACGATGCCCGCCGTCATTGGCAGGCTCTTGCGCACCGCCGGTTGCTGCAGGAACGCAGAAACGCGCGCGCCAAAGCTTGCGCCGCCGCCAAGCGGTGACAGTAGCGAACCTTGCTGGCTATTGCCCGACAAGGTTAGTGCTGATGGATTATCGGTCATTTATTAGACCCCCATCCGCATGATGTCTTGATAGGCGGAAAGCAATTTGTTGCGCACCTGCAAGGTTGCTTCAAATGCAACGCCTGCCTCCTGTCGCGCCAGCATGACCTGCGCGACATCGACCACTTCGCCGCGTTCGAACCCGGCGGTCATGTCGGCTGAACGGATTTGAGTTTCGTTGACGTTCTGCAATGCGGTTTGCAGCGTATTGGCAAAGCCTCCGCCAGCAGTCGTCTTGAGATCGGGTGCCCCCCCGACAGCGCGATCTTCGCGCAAGGATTGCAGCGCGCTTGACCGGTCGATGACCTGCTGCCGCAAGGCAATGACGGCGTTAACTCCGCCTGCTCCGCCGACCGGGTTCATCGTCCAGCTCCTGCCAGTGAGACTCCGGCCTCGCGAATGTCAGCTAGGCGATAGCGCAGTGTGCGCTCGGAAATGCCCAGACGCCGCGCGGTATCGATCCGGTGCCCGCCGCATTCATCGAGGGTTCGAATGATCACTTGCGCTTCCGATTGCCGGACAATGGACGCGAGCTTGCGCCCGCCTGGCTTGCCGGAAAGAGGGGCGATAGTGTCAGCAAGTGACGGCTCGGAAGCAGCCAAAGCGACCTTGTCAAAAGTTATGTGCTCAGCTTCGATTGCGCTAGAATGATCTGCTAACAGCAATGCGCGGCGAACCACGTTTTCCAGCTCGCGGATGTTGCCTGGCCAAGCGTGGCCCTGCAATTTTTCGAGCGCAACATCGGTAATCCAAGGCAGCGCACCGTTGGATGCGCCGTGGCGCAGCAGCATCGCAAATGCGAGCGGCGCAATGTCATCAGTGCGTTCGCGCAAAGCGGCTAGGCTCAGAGGAAAGACATTGAGGCGGTAGAACAGATCGGAGCGCAGGCGGCCTTCTGCGACTTCAGTTGGTAGGTCGCGATTGGCCGCTGCAATAATGCGGACATCGACCTTTATCGGACTGGTTGCACCGATAGGCACCACTTCGCCTTCTTGCAGCACGCGCAGCAATTTCGCCTGCAGGCCAATCGGCATTTCGGCGATTTCGTCTAGTAGCAAAGTGCCGCCGTCGGCTGCACGGAAAAATCCTTCGCTGGCAGTGCCAGCACCGGTGAAGGCGCCTTTCAAATGGCCGAATAGCAGCGCTTCCAGCATCGCCTCGGGCATCGCTGCGCAATTGATCGCCACAAACGGACCATCACGGCGCGGGCTCCGATCATGGACGAAGCGGGCCAGCACTTCCTTGCCAGTGCCGGTTGGCCCATCGATCAGCACGGGAATTTCGCTGGCGGCGACCCGGCTGGCCAAAGTCAGCAAGGCTAGGCTGCCTGCGTCGGCGCAGACCGGCATACCGGCGGGGGTTGCTGCGGCCACTATTGCGGCAGCGGCACTATCACAGTGGGCATTGTCATAGCGGAGGGTGATGCGCGCTGCGCCCTCGCGCAGGATTGCTGGATGGTCATGACGTTCGAGCAGCAGCAGGCGATCGCCTTGGCGCCGAGCAGGGGCCGCATCGCCAGCATCGCATAGCAGCAAAGCGCCTTCGCTAGGCAGAAATTGTGTCACGTCCGCAGCGATTTGCGCCAGCGATGCGTGATTTTTTTCGACCCTAGGATCCATCTGGATGTTCGGCATTTTCGGCCCCCTGTTAACCTTGTTCACAAGGAAGCTTTTGGGGGCCTAACGGCAAACTATGCGGTAATTTAACGCCCCGTATTAACCCTTAGCCCGAAACGCCGAAAAAAGGCCTGTTGCGAGCGTTGGCCCCTTAAACTTCGCGGCAAATGGTCGCTCTATCCGGTGACGGCCATGACACGGTGTCTGGCTGTAGGGATCATTCACTCCCCATTTCACTACCGTAAGACTATCGTGTAACCACAGTAAGATAAGGAAATTTCACATGGGTGTTATCAATACAAACATCGCCGCACTTAAGTCGACCAACGCTTCGATGCAGGCTGACAAAATGCTCGCTACATCGATGGAGCGTCTGTCGACCGGCAAACGCATCAACGGCGCGAAGGACGATGCTGCAGGCCTCGCGATCTCCACCACGATGACTTCTGATATCCGCGCCATGAACCAGGGTGTTCGCAACGCAAATGACGGTATCGCTTTGGCGCAGACTGCAGAAGGCGCGCTGGATGAAGTAACAAACATGCTGCAGCGTGTTCGCGAATTGGCCGTCCAGTCCAAGACCGGTACCTATTCCGCCACCGACCGCGGCTATATGAATGCCGAAGTCGACCAGCTGCAGGCGCAGATCGATGACGTGCTGACCAACACCACTTTCAATGGTGTTACCCTGTTCAGCAAGACCGCCGGTACCGACGTGACGGTCAACATTTCCACCGGTGCGAAGGCGACCGATGCAGTTGCGCTAGTCAGCAAGGGTGTTGACGGTACAAAACTGACCAGTACCGCGCTTGATGTGACCGACGCTACCTTGGCTGCGACCACAATCACCAATGTAGATGATGTGCTGGGCAATGTCAGCGCCACCCGAGCCACGCTGGGTGCAGGACAGAACCGCCTGGAATCGGCGATCAACAATCTGACGACGAACCAGACCAACCTGTCGGACGCCCGCTCGCGGATCGTGGATACCGATTATGCTTCGGAAACCACGGCTCTCGCCAAGGCACAGATCCTCAGCCAGGCTTCGACAGCGATGCTGAGCCAAGCCAACCAGAGCCAGCAGAACGTATTGTCGCTGCTGCGGTAAACCTCTGACACCCAAGTCACCAAGCAAAAGGCCCGGAGCAGATGCTCCGGGCCTTTTCGTTTGTAGTCAATACTAGAATCGGAATGGTTTCAGGCAGCGTTGGCGCTCGGCTCCATTGCGGGCATCCACTTGCTGCCGCGAAAGGCAAGTGGACGAAAGATAATCGAAAGGACACTGGCGTGCTCGCCCAACCCGCCGCGGTGATCGCTGGCCTGCCGATGCATCAGCATGAACGATGCCTCGTCATCGCAGCGGAACAGATTGGGTGATACCTGCTCCATACCATCGACCGAGGGGGTAATGGACAGCTCGCTCGCGCGCAGTTTTTGGCTTGCCATGAATTCATCGACTGAGCATTCTGCGATCGCATCGATATAAAGCCATTCGAATATGGCCCCAAACTGGACAGCGATCGAACAGCGAGGATCCATCAGCGGCATGGCTGCGGTCCATGTGCCGGTCCCGGTACGATAGGCTGTGATCATACACTGGCTGATCCGCTCGCCGTCAATCAGCATGGCTGGAATCTCAAGTGCGCAGCTCGCAGTCGAGCGGCCTTTATGGCCATCGACTGTCATCAGCATATCCGCATGACCGCGCTGCCCAATGGACAGTACAGAGACGGGTGATGGGTGATGTGATTGATTGGACGAGTTCAGTTCGGTCATCAGGTGTTCCCTTCGCGTTAGCTGGGGCAAACCTAAGTGATCGTGGTTAATCGCTATATCATTGGGGTGTAGGTGAAATCACCTGATGCCAGATAGAAATATTGCTCAATTCATCAGCAGGATTG
>JBBKWK010000148.1:0-2653 GCA_037968915.1 Pontixanthobacter sp. | reverse complement strand
GCTGCGATTGGCGCGACCGGGACCAAGGTGTTTGACCAGCGTTATCCGGTGGCTGGCAGCGATAATGCCATTGTCCAATTGTTCGTGATGAAACCCGATGGCAGCGGCAAGGTCGAGGTCGATTTAGGGCCGGAAACCGACATCTACCTCGCCCGGGTTGATTGGGCACCCGATGGCAGTGCGCTTTATGTCCAGCGGCAAAATCGGGCGCAAACGGTGCTCGATATGCTCAAGGTCAATCCCGCAACCGGCGTGAGCGAAGTCCTGTTCACCGAGACTGCAGCGACGGACGATTACTGGATCAATCTGACTGACAATTACAAATTTCTCAAAGATGGCAGCCTGATCTGGTGGTCAGAGCGGAGCGGTTTTGGCCACTTCTACCGGATTGCGAATGGACAATGGACTCAATTGACCGAAGGCAATTGGGCGGTGCCGGAACTGGTCGGCGTCAATGAAGAGGCGGGCCTCATCTTCTTCACCGGCAACCGCGATGATGTGCTGACGCAATCGGTCTATCAGGCCGATCTAGCCCAGCAAGGCAGTGTTACCCGCGTGACCGACCCAGGCTGGGCTTCCAGCGCCAAGATGGACAAAACCGGCCAGACATTGCTGGTGACCCGATCAAATGAGAACCAGCCTCCGCAGACCTATCTGGCGGACATGACGGGCACCAGGCTTGCCTGGGTCGCAGAAAACGCACTGGATGCAGGCCATCCTTACAGCGCTCACCTGCCGAGCCACGAAGCCCCCCAGTACGGGACGGTGAAGGCGCAAGACGGCACCGACCTTCATTGGCGGATGATCAAACCCAAAATGGAACCGGGCAAACGATATCCGGTGTTCTTCTCGCATTATGGCGGACCGCATGTGCAAGTGGTGGACCGCGCGTGGAATGGCGCGCTGGAACAAGCTATCGTCGACAAGGGCTATATCTATTTCGAGATCGACAATCGGGGCACTGCCAATCGCGGCGTGGCTTTCGAACAGCCGATTTACCGCGCGATGGGCGGGGTTGAGGTGGCGGATCAGAAGGCTGGGGCGGAATATCTGAAATCGCTGCCATTCGTCGATCCGGCCAAGATCGCGCTCTATGGCTGGTCCTATGGCGGCTATATGACGCTGAAGCAGATGCAGGCCGATCCGGGGCTGTATGCCGCGGGCATTTCCGGCGCCCCGGTGACCAGATGGGAGCTGTACGACACCCATTATACCGAACGCTATATGGGTGATCCGCGCGAAGTACCGGAGGCATATGACAAGTCGAGCGCCATTCCTGATGCGGCGAAAATCACCGATCCGCTGTTGCTGATCCACGGCATGGCGGATGATAATGTGGTGTTCGAAAATTCGTCCGAGCTGATTGCCAAATTACAGGGCGCGAACCGACCGTTCGAAATGATGCTTTACCCCGGATATACCCACCGTGTGTCGGGCGAACAGATTAGCCCGCATCTGTGGAATACGATTTTCGCATTTCTTGAGCGGCATGGGGTCACGCCGCCTGAATAGGTATTTTTGCCGCCCCCAAGATGAATTGCGTTGCGCCCTGCGGTACGCGCTTTAGGGCGGCACCAGAGATTTTTTGGAGTTGAATGATGGGTTATCGCGTTGTCGTTGTCGGAGCGACCGGAAATGTTGGCCGTGAAATCATGGCGGTTCTGGCCGAGCGGGAATTCCCGATCGAGGAAATTGCTGCGGTCGCCAGTGCACGTTCGCATAACTCCGAAGTGGAGTTCGGCGATACGGGCAAGATGCTCAAATGCAAGAATATCGCAAATTTTGACTGGGCCGGATGGGATATTGCTTTGTTCGCAGCGGGCGCAACCGCCAGCCGCGACTATGCGCCCAAGGCTGCGGCTGCGGGCTGCGTGGTGATCGATAACAGCTCGCTCTACCGGATGGACCCGGATGTACCGTTGATCGTGCCGGAGGTTAATCCTGACGCGATTGATGGCTATGCCAAGCGCAATATCATCGCCAATCCCAATTGCTCGACCGCGCAGCTGGTAGTGGCTTTGAAGCCGCTGCATGATGCCGCGACGATCAAGCGCGTTGTCGTCAGCACTTACCAATCCGTATCCGGCTCCGGTAAGGCTGGGATGGACGAGTTGTTCGAACAAAGCCGGGCAATTTTCGTGGGCGACAAGCCCGAACCACGCGCCTTTACCAAACAGATCGCGTTCAACGTAATTCCCCATATCGACGTTTTCCTGGACGATGGATTCACCAAGGAAGAATGGAAAATGGTGGTCGAAACCAAGAAGATCCTAGACCCGAAGATTAAACTGGTGGCCACCTGCGTGCGGGTTCCGGTGTTCGTTGGCCATGCCGAAGCGGTCAATATCGAATTCGAGAACGAAATTACCGCGGAGCAGGCGCAAGATATCCTACGCGAGGCACCGGGCGTCATGCTGATTGATAAACGCGAAGATGAAGGCTATATCACTCCGGTCGAGTGTGTCGGCGACAGCGCAACCTACATCAGCCGTGTACGCGAAGACCCAACGGTTGAAAACGGCCTGGTGCTATGGTGCGTGTCCGACAATCTACGCAAAGGTGCCGCGCTGAATGCAGTTCAAATCGCCGAATTGCTCGGGCGGAGACATTTGAAAAAGGGGTGACGAGCTCAGAGCGATACGGCACAGCGGCG
>JBBKWK010000147.1:0-7401 GCA_037968915.1 Pontixanthobacter sp. | reverse complement strand
ATGTGGCTGTGGGCGTTCGGTTAGTTGCTACAAGCAACTGTCGGCTACCCACCCAATAGCGGACATCCGGCGTAACCAGCTGGAAAATAAAAGCAGACCGTCGGCTACCGACCCAAAAGCGGACATTACCGACAAACAATTCGTATCCTGAAAGCGGCTATTCGATTGGACTTATCTTAATGGCTGAAACTGAGCTGATTGCAGACTGTCTGGATTGCGGCGATAGAGGGGCGAGAGTCGCCGTTTTGTGATAATCAATTTTCTCTGATGGAAACGCATTTGTTCAAGTCCAGAGCGCTGTTTAGCGTATGGATACATGGCACGTAGAAAGGGATACACTTGAGCCCAAAGCATGACGCTAAAACAGGCCATTCCAGCACTCTGCAATGGCAGATGCTGATCGGCTTTGCTGCGGGGCTGATTGGCGGCCTTTTGGTATATACGTTCGCAGTCGATGCACCTTGGGTCGACATCATCGCGACCTATATCACCGGCCCCATCGGCCAAATATTCCTCCGTCTCCTATTCATGCTGGTCATCCCACTGATCGTATCGGCACTGATCGTCGGGATTTCGGAGATGGGCGAAATGCGCACGCTACGCACTGTCGGCATGCGTACTTTGATTTATACCGTTATTGTTTCGTCGATTGCTGTCGGTGTCAGCCTTGCCGCAGTCAACCTTTTCAAGCCAGGCGCCGGGGTGGACCCAGCCGCTGCCCGTGCAATGTTGGCCGAAGGTAGTGCAGGGGCGCAATCGATCGTCGAAAAGTCTGGCGAGGCAAAAACGGGAATGGACTCCATAATTGCCATCGTTCCGTCAAACTTCGTTCAGGCAATGAGCGAGAATGACATCCTTGCCGTGATGTTCTTCGCCTTGTTTTTCGGGGTTGGCTTTCTGCTGGCGGAAAACGAACAGACCAGGGCGCTGAAATCGGCAGTGGAGGGTGTATTCGAGATCTCGATGAAGCTCATTGGCCTCGTCATCAAGATCGCCCCTTTGGCAATTTTCTGTTTCATGTTCAACTTGGCCGCGCAGTTTGGCTGGGATCTACTAATCCGCTTGTCCGCCTATGTGGGTGTGGTGTTGATTGCGTTGTCGATCCAAATGTTCATCGTCTTCCCGCTGATCATCAAATTCTTAGGCGGGCGATCGCCGATTGCGTTTTTCCGCGATACGCAGGAGGCAACCGTGCTTGCGTTTGCGACTGCATCTTCCAACGCCACGCTACCAACTGCGTTGCGCGTGGCAGAAGAAAAGCTGAAACTGCCGCCCAAGGTTTCGCGCTTCGTGCTGACCATCGGCGCGACCGCCAACCAAAACGGCACTGCGATGTTTGAAGGAGTGACGGTAATCTTCCTCGCACAGTTCTTCGGTGTTGATCTGACCCTGTCGCAGCAACTGTTCGTGATGTTGATCTGCATCCTTGGCGGTATCGGCACTGCGGGAGTTCCGGCGGGATCACTGCCGGTTATCGCGCTTATCCTAGGTAGCATCGGTGTGCCGCCCGAAGGAATTGGTCTGATCCTAGGGGTCGACCGCTTCCTCGACATGTGCCGCACCACGCTCAATGTTCAGGGTGATCTAGTGGCAGCCACCGTGGTCTCTCGCGGTCAGACTGGATAGCGCCGCGTTGTTCCCCCGCTTTCCTGCCTACGCCTGGGCGCTGAGGGAAACACAAAGGCGACCGTTGGACTGATGATTGGGGGGTGATTGCGGCACCTTTTGGTGCGATCCCTGATACGCGCTCACCTGCAATGCCGCTTCTACTGCAAGTGGGGGTTATGCTGACGTAGACCAGTGAAGATATTTGGGAGGCAGCGAACTATGAACTTCACAGCGAAAGTCGCCGCTCCGACACCTGCCGTCACCATTGCCCAGAAAGGCTGTCCTATTTCAGCCCGGCAAATCCTTCTATTTTTTCTATACGGCCTGACACGACCAGCTCGTCCTCGGGAAAAATCAATGTGTCGGGCACAGCATGAATGAAATCCTCTCCCGCGCGTTTCACTCCGATGACGGTAACGTCGTATCTCTTGCGGCACTGGCTGGTGACTAAGGGTAGCCCAACGATTGGTTCGGGCGCCTTTAGTTTGGCGATCGCAAATTCATCACCAAAGGAAATGAAATCGAGCAGCTTCTCGTTGAGCAAATGCGCAACCCGTTCACCCATGCGCGCTTCAGGAAAGACAACATGATGTGCTCCTGTTCGCTCAAGTATACGGCCATGCCGCTCATTGACAGCTTTCGCCCATATGTTGGGAACGACGAGATCCGAAAGCGCAAGTACGGACAGAACACTAGCCTCAAGATCATTTCCTATACCCACTACAGCAGATCGGAAATCAGCGGCGCCAACTTTCTTGAGGACCTCGCTGTCGGTGCCGTCCGCCTCAATTACCTGAGTAAGGTCGTTGGCGTATTCTTGCACACGTTCAGGACAGTAATCGATGCCAAGCACCTCGTGTCCCATACGCTCAAGAGAGCGGGCGACAGAGCCGCCGAAGCGCCCCAGTCCGACAACGACCACGGGGTCGCGATGTTTAGCCGACAATGGGATTCTCCTCGGGATAGCGATAGGGTCGCGGAGTTGCGCCCAACGCAAGGGCTGTGGCCACGGTGATCGTGCCAACGCGGCCGATAAACATCAAGAGCGCCAGCACGATGTGCGCCGAGCCCGGCAATTCGGCGGTGATACCGGTTGACAGGCCCACGGTCGAAAAAGCCGAGATGGTTTCGAACAGAACTTCGCGCAGCGGAAGACCGGTAATGCTCAATATATAGACCGTGGCAGTCATGATGAGCACAGCAGCAAGCGTCGCGACGGTAAGTGCCTGGCGCTCAATTCGGTGGCCAAAACGGCGGCCGAACATGGCCGCATCGCGCTGCCGCCCCACTTCGGCGGCGACGATAGCCAATAGCACCATGAAAGTTGTGATCTTGATACCACCCGCGGTGCCCGCGCTGCCCCCGCCGATGAACATCAGGATGTAATTCACCACGAGGGTTTCACCGCGAAAGGCGCCTACATCGAGACTGTTGAAGCCGGCTGTCCTTGGCATCACCGAATGGAACGCCGCATTCAACGCCTTGTCCGCGACGCTCATCGGCCCAAGCGTTGCCGGGTTGGTCCACTCCATGCCGAGATGGGCCAGAAACCCCAGTAGCAGCAAGCCTGCAGTCCCAACGACAGTCACTTTCGAATGGAGCGAGTAACGGCGCCACAAGAGCCCCCTTGCGCGAATATCCTGCATTACAGGAAAGCCGAGGGCACCAATGACGACTGCAACCATGATGGGGACGAGGATTACGGCATCAGACTGAAAGCCCATGACACTGTCCGTATACGTGGAAAAGCCGGCATTGTTAAATGCGCTTACGGAATGGAAAGTCCCATGCCAAAGCGCGATCAGTAAATCGACGTCATAGCCGGTAGCCAGGCGTATCGACAGAATTGCCGCAACAATGAATTCGACAACTACGGTGATGACAAGGACCAGGCGCATAACCGATTTTGCGTCTCCGACCGCAAGCCGTTCACGTTCTACCTGTGTTGCCATGCGCTCCCGCAACCCGAAGCCCCGTCCAGCCATCAGACCCAATAACGTTGCGGCAGTCATTATGCCGAAGCCGCCGATCTGGAACAGCAGCAAGATTACAAGCTGCCCGAATCCTGACCAATATGTGCCCGTATCCACTACTGCCAGTCCGGTAACGGAGACTGCTGATGTTGCGGTAAAAAATGCCACCGTAGGATGGGTAATCGAACCATTGGTCGAGGCTACCGGGAGCATAAGCAACATTGTACCCAGCCCTATCGCAGCGGCGAAAAGCAGCGGGATCAAACGCACGGGGTGACGAAGGGCGAGTAACATCTTGGTCCTGAATCTTTAATAGATTTGAGTACACTGGTGATGGGAATTTTTTGGTTACAAGCAATTCGGGCACTTAATCGGTATTAGACTTGCGCGCCGTATCACCGGCAAGCCGGATCAGGACAGGCTTCCATGAAGCCTGTCCTGATCCGGTCGTAAGGTCCTTCGGCCATTTGCAGTACACGCTCTGCGCCCAAATAGCGGTCTTCACGGCGGCACGGCTCGATGATGCTATCCTCGCCGCACAGGCCCTTCAGCACGATCCGGATATTCTCTTCCGTACTATACTGCTAGCGGGTCGCCCCGCGAATGTCTTTGATTACCCACTCTGCAAGTGCCTTTGAGCGTTTTGTGTTCATCTCCGTTCCCTATGGTCGCTGCAACGAACCCAAAATACTCGCTTATTTCATGCAGCCAGTCTGTCTATTGAAGGCTCGGAGTGGCCACCTCGGATGTTGCGCACTCACAATGGCTCTTCAATCCCTGCCCCGATCGCCAATCCCGGGAATATCTGGTTCGATGTCGGCCAATTCCGGCTCGTGCACTTCCACAACACCGTGCGCCATATGGCTGTGTCTGCGGCTGTAGAGGAAATAGATCAGGCAGCCGATAATGGTCCAGATTGGGAGCATCAGCATCGCGCCAATCGGCAGGTTGGCGAACAGGAAGATGCAGCCAAGGACGGTCAATGGGCCGATGACGGCGAGGCCGGGCACGCGAAATGCGCGCGCGCGTGTGCCGTCTGTTTTGCGCAGCACCATTACCGCCACAGCCACCATGCCGAAGGCATAGAGAGTTCCAGCATTAGCGATATCGGCGAGCTGCCCCACCGGGAAGAACGCAGCGCCAATTGCCACCACCACGCCAGTGATTGCAGTCACGACATAGGGTGTTTTCCATTTGGGGTGAACCTTGGACAATCCATCAGGGAGCAAGCCGTCACGGCTCATCACAAAGAATACGCGTGTCTGCGCGTAAAGTAGCACCAAGATCACTGATGGCAGGGCCAGAATGGCGGCATAACCTAACATATTGCCGACCGTGCCGAAGCCGATTTCGCGTAGCACATGGGCTAGCGCCTCGTTCGAACAGACCAGCGCATCGGCAAATTGCGGCATCGCGCATTGTCGGGCAAGTTCCTCAGATCCAGCCGGAAACGGCACTCCGCCCGGGCCCATGATCGGCTGACCGCCGATCGTGCCGATCGCTCCTGCGGCGACAAGGATATAGAATATGGTGCAGAACAACAGCGACCCGATCAGACCGATTGGTACATTGCGCTGCGGGTCCTTGGTCTCCTCCGCCGCAGTAGAGACAGCATCGAAGCCGACATAAGCAAAGAAGATCGTGGCCGCCGCGCCGACCGCGCCTACGCCTGACCCCCAGCCGCCGAAGAAGCCGGCTGGCAGAAATGGATTGAACCGGGCAGTGTCAAACTCACTGCTAGTCAGCGTAATTGCGATGAAAGCTGTCAATGCGGTTACTTTGATCAAGACCAGCACGGCGTTAACTTTGGCGCTTTCACTGGTGCCTATCATGAGCAGCCAGGTGACCATCAGTGCGATGATCATCGCGGGCAGATTGATGAAGCCACCCGGTGCTCCGCCCAAGGCCAGCGGGCCAGCGCTTAACCACGCGGGCATCGCAATCCCAAATGTATCGTTCAGGATCGTCCCGGAAAAATATCCTGACCAACCGACTGACACGGCCGAAGCTGCAATGGCATATTCAAGGACTAGCGCCCAACCCACCGTCCATGCGAGAAATTCGCCCATTGTGGCATAGGTATAAGTATAGGCCGACCCCGCAACCGGGATCATCGACGCAATTTCTGCGTAACACAAAGCTGCCACGATGCAGACAGAACCGGCAATCACGAAAGCCAGCATAAGACCTGGACCAGCTTTTTGCGCTCCCGCAGAAGTGAGCACGAATATGCCCGTTCCGATAATGCAGCCAATCCCGAACAGCATCAGCTGAAATGCGCCAAGGGACCGGTAGAGGCTCTTCTTTTCGGCTGCGGCCAGAATGGCAGCAAGCGGCTTGACCCGGTCAAAAATCATATTACGAATTCCGCCAAGCCTGCCACGAGACTACTCGCTCCACCAGCCGGTTCAGCGCTCATTTAGAACTATTATTTGTTCTGGCAACGATATTCGTAGACCTAATAGCGGTTGATTGTAGGCGCTCACTTTCCCAACCAGTGCCGCATGCCAAACCAGCCCAGAACGCCTAGTCCTACAGTGAAGCAGAAGGCCAAGCTTCCCCAGAAAGCCCATCCCTGTTGAGCAAACGGGCTTCCCGTCACACGCACGCGTGAGCATCTCCGATGAGCCAATGCGAGAACTGGCGGTTCGACAACTTTGAACGTCCGCCAATTGGACGCAGGAATTGGTCGCCGCATGGCGAATATTGGAGCGCTTTGCTGTCATGCCCGCCAGCGCGTTTGAATGTCAGCTTACGCCAATTGGCATGCCAAAAGCGGCCAGGCAGCTTCCCACCCAATTGTCGCCATCCAGTAGCGTTTTGCATTTCACCAAAAGCAGCCTGTCGGCTTATCGCCGGTTGTTGATAAAAGCAGACCGTCAGGAAGCGACCCAAAAACAGACATTGCTAAGAGCAAACTCGCTTGCCGAAAGCTGCCAATCAATCGGGCCGAGCTTAATAGCTGGAACTGGGCCGACAGCGTACAGTCTGCTTTCCACCTTGCCGGAGGAGAATTCAGTCATCATAATACGCAGAAGAGGTCTCACTAGCGACCCAATCGCAGATGTTGATACCCACTAGACTGGTAACTATAGCTTGTGGGAATCGACGCGCGCAGAGAGGCACTAAGCGTGATGAAGGCAACTAGTCTCATTGCCCCGGCGGACACCAGCGACCGATTTACCGAGATCGATGCTCTGCGCGGCTTTGCCCTTTTCGGCATCCTGCTCGCCAACCTACCGGTGTGGATCGGAATCCCGTTCGCCGGCGATCGCGCCGCTGAGCTTTTGGGCGGTATCGCACCGCAGCAGTTTAACGCCGTCTTCAACGGAGTGCTCGACGGCAAATTCTACACCATCTTTTCCGCGCTCTTCGGGCTCGGCTTTTCCTTGCAACTCGACCGACTGGAGGCGCGCGGCGCCGAGGGCACGCGCATCTTCCTACGTCGAATGGCGGTCCTCCTCGTGTTCGGCGTGATCCACATCTGCCTGATCTGGCCGGGCGACATCTTGATGCTCTATGCGCTCATGGGATTTACCTTGCCCCTCTTCCGACCGTTGTCGGACCGGGCGCTGTTGATCGTATCGGCACTCCTGATCTTCGTCGTGCCCGCTCTCCTGGTATGGCTGGTCACTATGCCGCATCCGGGCTGGGCGAAGCCACTGTGGGACGCCGCCATGGCGGTCTACGTGAGCGCTGGGGGCACGGCTATCTCGAACGAGGCCTATTTCAACGATCTCGCAACCGGAGGCCTTGCCGAGTTCCTGCCGCGCGCAGCGTCCGAGTGGGCGTTTGGGATCGTAACCCGCATCGAGGACTG
>JBBKWK010000146.1:0-2607 GCA_037968915.1 Pontixanthobacter sp. | reverse complement strand
GGCGTGTCGATCAGCCAATAGGGCGCGCAATCACTGGTCTTGCCGCTAGCGTTTACGAGGCCTAGATCGCGTTTATTAATTACCGTAAAAACGGACCCGAATACTGGGAGCAGGAGCGGACTTTGCAGCTTTCCGATATCGATCAGGCGAGTAACCTCGTCACATTGTTCTTGTCGCGCGCGCAGGAAAGGGGCGACGCGCCCTTTCTGGGCGCAAAACGTGAAGGCAGCTGGCAAACAATCAGCTGGCGCGAAGCTGCCGAACAGGTTTGCCTGCTGGCCGAGGGGCTGCGCAGGCTCGGCCTTCAGGACGGCAATAGGGTAGCGTTGGTATCGGAAAACCGGCCCGAATGGTGTATCGCCGATCTGGCAATCATGGCGGCGGGCTGCATCACCGTGCCAACCTACATTACCAATACCCAGCGCGACCATCTGCACATTCTCGACAATTCGGGTGCGCGGGCAGTAATCGTGTCGAACGCCAAATTGTCCGTCCCGTTAATCCCCGCGATAATGGGTTCGGGCATTGCCGAACATATGATTGGGATCGACGATATTCGCAAATTCCAGTCCGGCAGCATCACCTGCCATGCCTGGTCGAAAATGATGGAGGGCGATCCCGCCGCTGCACGTGCCGCAGTGGACGCGCGCCTTGCCAAAATCAATCGGACTGACACGGCCTGCATCATCTATACCAGCGGCACCGGCGGCGCGCCGCGCGGAGTGATGCAGCATCACGGCGCGATCCTGTGCAATATCGCCGGTGCGGCGCAAATTCTGGCGGAGGATTTCGGCTGGGACGATGAGCGTTTCCTCAGCTTCTTGCCGCTGAGCCATGCCTATGAACATTCCGGCGGCCAGTTCCTGCCCATCGCAATGGGTGCGGAAATCTATTATTCCGAAGGGCTGGATAAATTATCCAGCAATATCGAAGAAGTCAGCCCGACGATCATGGTCGTCGTCCCGCGTCTGTTCGAAGTGCTGCGCACCCGGATCATGAAACAGATCGAAAAACAGGGCAAAGCGGCCAATTACATGATGGACCGCGCGCTCGCGATTGGCGAAAACAAACAAAACGGCCGCACCCGTTTGCGCGACAGGCCGATGGATTTGCTCCTGGAAAAAGCCCTCCGGCCAAAAATTCGCCAAAAATTTGGCGGCCGGATCAAAGCGATGGTTTCAGGCGGTGCGCCGCTCAATCCCGAGGTCGGCATTTTCTTCGATTCGATGGGGCTGACCATGTTGCAGGGATACGGCCAGACCGAATCCGGCCCGATTATCAGCTGCAACCGCCCCCGGGCGGGCATTTCAATGGACAGCGTCGGTCCGCCGATGCGCGGGGTGGAAATCAAGATTGCCGAAGACGGCGAAATCCTGTGCCGCGGCGAATTGGTGATGAAGGGTTATTGGCATAACAAGGCCGAGACCGCCCGGGCCTTGCAGCTCGACCCGGCTGAGCCGGATAAAGGCGTCTGGCTGCATACCGGTGATATCGGCCATCTGGACGATAAGGGCCGGATCGTCATCACCGACCGCAAGAAAGACATGATCATCAACGACAAGGGCGACAATGTCGCGCCCCAGAAAATCGAAGGCATGCTGACGTTGCAGCCGGAAATTGGCCAGGCAATGGTCTCGGGCGACAAGCGGCCTTATGTGGTCGGCCTGATCGTACCGGAAGCCGAATGGGCACTGGAATGGGCGCGGGACAATAACGAGAAATTCGATCTCGCCGAATTGCAGGAATTGCCCGCCTTCCGCACCGCTTTGCGCGCCGCGGTCGACCGGGTGAACAAGGAATTGTCAGTCACCGAAAAGGTCCGCCAGTTCGCTTTTGCCGACGAGGCTTTTTCGGTTGAGAACGAGGAAATGACCCCCAGCCTGAAAATCCGCCGCCACAAGATCAGGGAGCGGTATGGGGACCGGTTGAACGGGCTGTATCGGAGTTAGCTAAAGGACTTCTCGGCCTTCAGGAGCGAGGCCTTGAGTGACCTTCTCTCGTCTGTAATCGATTTGAGAAATGCTTCGGACTCAAGTTTGGAACGCAGTTTGCGAACAGAGACAAATTTGCCCTTTTTGACCGATATGGCGCAAATTGTGATAGACCAATCGCAGTTATCGGTGGCGCAAATGTCAAACGTTCCGTGCACTAATTCGTTGCGTTCTGGTTCACGAAGCGACCAGAGTTCAAGTAGTCTTATGGCTTCAGTTTTCGGATCGATGGTTTTGAAGGCCTCCGCCAAGTTCCGTGTGCGGGTCGCTGCGCCTTCTGCCAGTTTCAGGCCCGAGTCTTTTCCGGATATTCGGAGTTTTTCTGTAGTAGAAAGGATCACTTGTTCGACGCGCGCAAAGTTGTCGAGGCAACGCCCTCGCCAGAGGTTAATCTCAGCGATGTGCCGCGTTTGATCTTCCGAGAGAGCCACTTAGACCAATTTGCCCCTCAAGCAGCCACTTCTTCCACCCAGTCGGGATAGAACTCCGGTTCGCGTTCGGACCAGCCGGGTGCGGTGGCGGCGGCTTCGCTCAAGCTCTTCAGCAAATCCTTGCGCCGGTCGGGGCGGATTTGCGGCAGGGCGGCGGCGGCGCAAAATGCGCTGGGCAGCCACGG
>JBBKWK010000145.1:0-7795 GCA_037968915.1 Pontixanthobacter sp. | reverse complement strand
TGCGATTGCGGCACTGGCAGAACTGGCAATTGTGCCAGCACAGCATCATCCATCGCGCGGTCCAGCAAACCAAGCCCTGCAGGATCGACCATGTCTTCTGCATCATGGATGACCACCATGCGCGCACGGTATGCCCCGCGGGCCTCGTCTTCGCCGAGTGCCTCGTACAAGCGGTTGAGACAATCTGCCTTGGTTGTGGGTCCTATCCGGCCGTGAATCACCAACCGAAGCCGCGAATCGCCAGCGGCGGCACGCGTAACCGCATCGATCGTGGCCGGATCATTACCGTAGCAACCGACATATAACCGCAGGCCGGATTGCGGCCATGCCGTCAACATATGGGTGATTGTCGTTCCGATTATCCCGGATTCCTGCCATGCTGGAACGAAGATCGCCGCCGGCCCGGCCAAAGGCGGCGTTTTCGCTCCGCTTCCGCGGGTAACCGAGAATTCGGATGGCAATCCCAGCGTTCTGGCGCGCCCGGTCAGACGCAGCCAAACCCATGCGAAATCCATGCAGATTTCGTCCACCGCTCCGATCAGGAAAAACACCCCAGCAAATAACAACAGCTCATGCTCAAATAGCATAAGCCATTCAAAAGCCGTGAAAGCTCCGACAGTCAAAATCTTGCCCCTTTTAGGTCTTTGTACCTATCTTAGGCTTAGGGAGCTTGCAACGCGCAAAGATTTACGAGAGAGGGGGCCTCAACATCATGCCAGAGATTAATCCCCCCCTCCGTTCCGTGTTCGCGCCGGTGCGCGCCTTATTTGTTGGCGATGCCTCCGCCGGCGTACTGCTGATTCTCGTGGCTATCGCCGCGATGGTCGTGGCCAATTCGCCGCTTGCCTATGAATATCATCATCTGTTTCACGGGACGATGTATTGGACACCGGTTGCCAAGCTAAATACGGCGCATCTGTGGATCAATGACGGTTTGATGGCGATTTTCTTTTTCGTCGTCGGGCTGGAAGTAAAACGCGAATTAATTTGCGGACAGTTGGCCACAGCCGAACAGCGCCGTCTGCCAGTTCTGGCCGCGGTAGCCGGTATGGCCGCCCCCGCAGCCGTCTATATGTTCTTTGCTGGCGGCGATCCGCAATTGACGCGTGGATGGGCGATACCGGCAGCGACCGATATCGCCTTTGCAATGGGCGTGCTTGGATTGCTGGGGAGCAGGGTTCCCGCGTCGCTCCGGTTGTTCCTGCTAACGGTAGCCATTGTCGATGATATTGGCGCGGTCATGATTATTGCCTTGTTCTATACCGCCAATCTCAAGCTTGGATGGCTCATCGGATCGTTGCTGGTGCTGGGCGTGATGATCGGCATGAACAAGATGAAGGTCAGCTCGATAATTCCCTATATCCTGATGGCGGTCGTTCTGTGGTATTGCGTGCTGCATTCTGGCGTTCATGCCACCATTGCGGGCGTGGTGGCGGCCTTTACCATTCCGATGCACCGGCGTGATGGAAACAGCCTGCTGGAGCGGATTGAACACGGTTTGGCTCCTTGGAGCGCTTATGCAATCGTCCCGATTTTCGGGTTTGCAAACGCTGGGGTCGAATTGGACGACATGGGCATAGATGGCATGTTGGCGCCGCTGCCGTTGGCGATTGCCGCAGGATTGGTGATCGGCAAACAAGTTGGCATTTTTTCGAGTATCGTGATTGCCGACAGGCTGGGCTTTGCCAAGCGGCCCAAGGGCGCAAACTGGTCTGAGATATGGGGTGTTTCCATACTCTGCGGCATCGGATTTACCATGTCGCTATTCATTGGCGAATTGGCATTCCCCGGGTACCGCGAGTTGATCGACGAGGCCAAAATCGGAATTCTGCTTGGCTCGGTCATCTCGGCAATCGCGGGCTTTACCATCCTACGGCTAACGACGGAACATCCTGATGATCGGACGCACGAGCCTGACTGATTTGCCGCTAGGCTAGTTACCAACTGCCAATATTTTCCATGCTCGCCCACGGTTCCTGCGGCGGCAAATTTCCATCCTGCAACAACTCCACTGAAATGCCGTCGGGTGACCTGATAAAGGCCATATGTCCGTCACGGGGCGGCCGGTTAATCACTACACCCGCATCCATCAAGCGCTGGCAAGTTTCGTAGATATTATCGACGCGGTAAGCCAAGTGGCCAAAATTGCGTCCGCCATCATATTGTTCCGGCGCGCGGCCGTCTTCGGGCGGCCAATTATAGGTCAGTTCGATTTCCGCAACATTCTTCTGCCCCGGTGCTGCCAGAAAAATCAGGGTAAAGCGGCCATTCTCGCTGTCGAAACGGCGCACTTCCTCCAGCCCGATCAGACCGAAAAATTTCACAGTCGCATCGGGCTCCGACACGCGGATCATGGTGTGCAGGTAATGCGTCATGGAAATAGCCTTTTCGTTCAAAATCGGTTCATCGACAAAATTGCACAACTCACCGTATGCTGGAGAGAGATTGCCAGCGAAATTAAAGGGAGGATGCGATGAATGATGTTTCGGAGCAAGCAGAGGTTGGATCCGACAACCGGTTCCCCGAGCGCAATGGCATTCTAATGGACTCCGCTACCCGCCGTTGGCTGGGAGCCGCTGCAATTATCTCAGCCGGTATCATCCTTGGCGGCTATCTGCTCGGGAATGGTTTACTACGCGCCAAGGAAGCGGAACGCGCGGTTACTGTGCGCGGGCTGGCGGAAAGAGACGTAACTGCCGATCTGGCAACCTGGACGATATCCTATTCCACTACCGCCAGTGATCTTGGCTCGGCTCAGGCCAAGGTTCGGCAGGACACGCAGGCGATTGAAAGTTTCTTTGCGGACCTGGGATTTCCCGCAGAGGAACTCCAACCCACCGGGGCAAATGTTTCAAGCAATACGTTCGAAGGTACCACCACCTTCACCGTAAGCCAACGAATGGCGCTGCGAACCACCGATATCAAGCGCGCCCAGAAGGCCGTCAGTCGGCAATTCGATCTGGTCAGCCGCGGGGTCATGCTGGAGGAAGGGTCTGGCATGGCGTATACCTTTACCAAGCTGAATAGCGTGAAGCCGGAAATGGTGGCAGAGGCGACCCGCGATGCCCGGTCATCCGCAGAGCAATTCGCCAAAGATAGTGGCACCAGCGTGGGTGCAATTAGCGAGGCTACGCAGGGCTATTTCACGATCGAGGCAAGGGACGGCGATGTCGGGGGCTGGGGTGTGTCGGACACCCCGTTCAAGAAGGTTCGCGTAGTGACAACGGTCAAGTTCTCACTCGATTGAGCAAGAAAATGGGGTTCGCACCACTCTGGCGTGAACCCCACTCTTGATCTCAAGTCGGCAGCTTAAAAGCTGGCGCTCAATGTCACCACAATTGCATCATCGACAAAGTTATATGCGCCGACAGGAATATCGCCTTCAGCGCCAACATAGGCGACCCCAAGACTTACCGGGCCATAGACAGCAGCCTCCGCGCCAATCGACCAGTCATATGCCTTGCTGTCATTGGTGTAGGTTAGAAAACCATCGGTGTAACCGACATGGCCAGTGACGGTTACGGGCGTTCCCGGCACACCGACACCAAGGTCGGTGTAGATATAGATATTGTCCGTCCCGCCCAGCGAATCCTGTTCTGGCGCGTAAGCTAACCCAACCTTGGCTTGAGCCGGGCCGAAGGTGAACCCGACCGAACTGTAGACTTCAGTGTAGTCGAAATCTCCTGGTCCGGCATCGGGATAAATATATTGGATCACCCCGACATCAATTGAAAAGCCCTCGGCAAGTTTCCCGCCCCAGCCGCCGTAAATATCAAGTTCGGTCGAACCGTAGCCTACCGTGTCATTGTCAATAGTGGAGGCCCAGGTGCCAACATAGAAACCGGAATCATGGGCGACATCGACACCGCCCTGAATGGCCAGATCGCCGCCTGACAGATCGACACCGCGGAAGCGATATTCACTGGCAATGGCGACATTGGCGGAAACGGAAATGGACGAGCCGCTTTCATCCTGCGCAAGCGCAGGAGCCGCAACAAAGGCAGAGGTAGAAAGAATAGTTGCAGCGGTGAGGCTGCGAATGGACGTGAGCATAACAAACTTCCTTGTTTGTGTGAGGCGCTTCGTCCCACCTGCGTGGCTGCCGGCAGCATCGTTAGCTGTGCAATGCCTGACAAATACGCAATAAACTTGCAGCAATCTTGTGCACTGCACAAGAGAAATTGCCAGCGAAAGCCCCGCCAGCGCTCAACTGTGCCCTTTATGCACCACGCCCTGGGTAATTCAGCATTGGGACAGGCGTTGCGATGCAGTGGCAGCTAGCTTAAACGGCGGATCGTTCCGGTCACATGATCGTTTAGGATCATTGGTCACAGTATCGTTTGCGGAACCAAGCGGCTGGTTCAGGGGCATTTCCCCGACAAATATCAGGTTATTTATTCAATTTATGATCGACCATTTTCGCCATTTCTTCCGCGCCAAGCCCGCGCAGCCGACGGCACGAATGCCGGCCGGTCAGCGGGCCTATGTGATCGGCGATATTCATGGGCGGCTCGATCTGTTCGAGGAATTGATCCACGCGGTCGAGCAGGACGATCTGGAAGCCGCGCCTGCAACCACTACAATAATCCTGCTCGGCGATCTGGTCGACCGAGGGCCGGATAGCGCTGGTGTACTTGACCGGGCGCGCCGGTGGCAGGCCGAGCGGCCGGTGCGGATCCTGGCTGGAAATCACGAGGAAATGTTTCTCGAATCTTTCGCCAACATCAACATGCTGCGCCATTTCCTGAAACATGGTGGGCGCGAAACCATTCTCAGCTACGGCGTCAACCAGCGCAAATACAATGAATGTTCGCTGGAGGATTTGCAGAAAATCATGTTCCAATACATCCCGGAGGCCGACCGCACTTTTATGCAGTCCTTCGAAGAATATGCCACTCTGGGCGATTACGCCTTCGTCCATGCAGGAATAAATCCCGAAGTGCCACTAACGGATCAGAGCCGGCAGGACCTGCTGTGGATCCGCGATCCCTTCCTCGGCTATGCCCAGCAGCATTCCCACATGATCGTCCACGGCCACACCATCGTGGAAGAGGTTGACGAGCGTGCAAACCGCATCGGCATCGACACCGGCGCTTACCGTTTCGGCCGTCTGACCGCGCTGGTACTGGAAGGCACCGACCGCCGCTATATCCAGACAGTCCAAACTGACGATGGTATCGGGATCGAACATCGCGCAGCTTTCGCGTAGGTCGAAATTCATCTGAAAACCAATTATCCGGGGTTACACAGGTGACACATCCAACATGATGTGTCCGGCACAGAATTCCGTCTAATTTCCGCTTCTTAGCCCCCATTAAGTGACACCGGACGCATTTCGCATCGCGCCAAACCTATGCCAAGTTCGAAAGCTTGTACGAGACTGTTTCACCATATCAAAGAACAACTTATCTATAGCGACCCTGCAGGGTGTAGGACAATTGTACTTGGTGGATGCACCTGAACCATCAGACATTGGAAATTCATCTGCGCAGGGGTAATACCAGCGCGCCGATGTTCTGCGTAATGGGGAAATTTTCATGATTGCCGATGTGTTTAAATTTGCAGCCGTAACGGCGTCCCTGGTGGGATTGTCAATCGCCGGGATAGTATCGGCCCACGAAGCCGAACCACCAGCCAGAAAGTTCGACCTGAGTCATTGGAAAATCACTCTCCCGATGGACGATAATGGCGACAACAAGCCTGACGAGGTCGAGGTTGAAAAGATCGGGCAGTATTCCCATCCCGACTATTTCTATCTAGATGCAGACGGGCGGATGGTGTTCACCGCCCCAAACAAAGCGATCACCACAGCCAATTCGTCAAACACCCGTAGCGAGCTTCGCTATATGTTGCGCGGAAGCAATACCAAGTTCAAGACGCATGATGCAGGCAACAATTTCGCCGTTGAGGCGCGCAAGGATTCAAACAAGTTTGGGTCGGTCGGCGGCAAAATGGAAGCGACCTTACGAGTCGACCATGTCGCCAAAAACGCCGCCAACCCTGATAGCAAACCAGCCTATTCCGCCGTCATTGGCCAGATTCATGCGACGCAGTATGAAAACACCAAGAGCGGTTTCGGCTATGGTAATGAACCGATCAAAATCTTCTACAAAAAGGTCCCGGGCCACGAAACCGGCTCGGTTTTCTGGACCTATGAACGCAACCTCGCGAAGGATAATCCGGACCGCAAGGACATTGCCTATCCGGTATTTGGCAATCTGTGGGACAATCCCGCTGATCCGGGTGAGGCCGGAATCGCTCTGGGCGAGGACTTCAGCTACACCATCAACGTCCACCGCAATGTGATGTATCTGACCTTCGCCAATGCCCGCCTGGGCGAGGTCAAATTCCGCAAGAGTTTGGTCAGCCAGCATGATGCCAACGGTGCCGTCGACAAGCTTGACAACCGCCTCAGCTACGGTGGGGATACGCTTTATTTCAAGGCGGGGGTCTACAACCAGTGTAGCACGAAAACCGACGGCAGCTTTTGGGCCGCGGCTTGCGCTGGCACGGGCGACTGGCCGACGGACAAAGCCAATGGCGATTACGCACAAGTCAGCTTCTCGCGGTTGGTGGTTGGGGCATCTACGCCGCCGGAATAGCTTTGGAGGGAGGCACAGCATCGACCGATTTTCAGGCGGCTGCCTGTGCGGCGACGTTCGCATTACGGCATCGGGGCCAGCATTCCGGGTGGGCATTTGCCATTGTCTCGATTGCCGCAAACATCACGGAGCCCTGTTTTATGCGTCCGCGATATTTCCGTCGGATGCAGTGAAGATCGAGGGTGAAACACGCGATTACTCAGGACGGTTTTTTTGTCCCCGCTGCGGATCATCTGTCTTTGCCCGCACTGGCGACGAAATCGAAGTGAATCTGGGTTCTCTGGATGCTCCCGATCAGCTGATGCCGACATACGAAAGCTGGACGACACGCCGCGAATCCTGGTTGCCGCCCTTTCCTATATCGAGACAATACGAACGTGATCGCGATGCCGCCGGCCGGTTTGAAGAATAAAAAGCACGAACGGCACACTGCAACCTTGACGAATTAGAATTCAATTATCCGTCGGAACACCTATTGATAGAATACATCAACCTCGAATTGACCCTGATATTCACCTTGCACCTGATCCGGGTTGATGTGCAGGATTGACCCAAACTCTACTTCGGCCGATCCACCGACAATATCGACGGTTGATCCTGAACCTCCGGGATAGGTGAGTTCGGCACCTATGGGATCGCCCGGTCCGGTCAGATAAAATAGGGGTGCGTAGGTCATTTCCACCGTGGCATCGCTGCCGGTAAGCGCAAGCTTCGACCAGCTGAATGTGCCCGCGCAGATCAACGCTCCGCAATCGCGGGTGCCATCTGCCGGATCGAGCACAATGTCGCCGCCGGTGCTATTCGCAACGATGCTTCCGAAATTGAGTTCTAGCAGGACCGCGAATTGTATCGGATCATAAACTTCCGCCGCGCTGCCAGCCGTTTCCGCCATGGCAATTGATGGATATGCTGCTGTTCCGAGGGCAGCAGAGAGCGCGAGCGTGCGGATCGCAGTGACGTACATTCTTGGCCCCCAAAATTTCTTCTATTAAATTTTGCAGGACTTCCATAGGTTTACAGCTTTGCGAATAGAATGAATCAGCATGGTAAAGTTGTTCTTTACCGGGTTTACTCGCGGGAGAAATTTGCCAGGGAGCCTGTAAGCCGGGTTCTGTCCTGCGACCGGTTTCCAAAAGGACCAGCGCCGCAGGGGCAACCATTCATCTAGGCCGTATGTTGCCACACGGCTCAAG
>JBBKWK010000144.1:0-4172 GCA_037968915.1 Pontixanthobacter sp. | reverse complement strand
ATCACTCGCACTTGCTTGACCAAACGTGCCACTCTGCCGGACTCCGCCAGCTTTTTAGCGATTTCCTCACGCATGGATTTGACCCGAGCGATCGCCTTGCTTTCGGGCATCGCGCCTTCTTTGGGGCCGCCAGAGGAATCCCGTGGAATGGTAATTGACTTGGTTCCGGTCTGCCCGCCGGCATTGGGGTAATTATCTACATCGGTGATCGAACTACCGCCCAGCATACCGTCCGATCCAGCGCTGTTTTCCCGAAATTGGACCAGAGTTGGCGTGAAGTAATCCGCGAGCCCTTTGCGCTGCGTCTCATCGGTTGCGCCAAGCAGCCACAGCATTAGGAAAAACGCCATCATGGCAGTCACGAAGTCTGCATATGCCACTTTCCATGCCCCGCCGTGATGGCCAGCGGCCACGACCGTCACCTTCTTGATGATGATCGGCCGCACCGGCGCAGCGGCGGGGGAGGCGGAAGCCCCAGTGTCGGCAATGGCCGCGCTGGCCATGCTATTTGCCCTTCAGCAGATCGAGCAATTCAATCAGTGCGGGGCGAACTGATTCGGGCAAGCCGGATCGTGCGCTTTCGACTGCTAATGCATGGGGGTAACCGTTGAGCGAGGCGATTAGTACTTGCTTTACTGAATGGAAAATTTGACTGTCTTGGGAGTTGATCTGTTGCAGCCGGCCAGCCAACGGGCCGACAATCCCGTAAGCCAGCAACACCCCCAGAAACGTACCGACTAGCGCCGATCCAATCATTCCGCCCAGTACCGCTGGCGGCTGGTCAATCGAGCCCATCGTTTTGACAATGCCCAAAACTGCGGCGACAATCCCCAGCGCGGGCAAGGCATCAGCCAAATTCTGCAAGGCATGGGCAGGTTCGTCCATATCATGAAGATATGTCTTGATAGCATTATCCATAACTTCTTCGACCGCATGGGTTTCCATCGATCCGGACGAAACGACCAGCAGGGTAAGCGTATCAGTTATCAGGCCGATCAGTTGCGGATTGCCCAGGATACGTGGGTATTCGGCAAAAATGGCCGATTCCTGCGGCTGCATGACATGCCCCTCCAGCGCCACCGGGCCTTCCGTCTTGAGCATCTTCATTAGCTTACTGGTCACCGCAATAACGTCGATGTGATCCTGCTTGGTAAAGTTTGGTCCCTTGAAAACTCGGGCAAAGCCGCCGCCAATGGCTTTCAATTCGTGAACCGAATTGCCTGCCACAGTCGCGCCGATTGCCGCGCCGCCAATGATCAGCATTTCGAGCGGCATGGCGCGCATCACCGGCCCTAGCGCTCCGCCGGTGAGGGCAAAACCGCCGAACACCAAAACGATCAAGATCACGATTCCAATCGCTTGTACCACGGTAATTCCCCTTAAGAGCGATCAGATCGAATTGAATAGGCTGAGCTGGCCAATGCGGACAAAGCCGGCCTGGCTGGCCCCGAGAACCGTTAGCATTTGCTGCAAATTGCTGATGGTAGTGGCCAGGTCGACCTCGCCCTGGTCGGCGGTTTCCTGAGCGCGGGCTTCGGAACTTACGGTCTGGCGGTCCTGCACAGTTTCAATCCACGCCACGCGCACCCCGATCACGGTTTGCGCGCGGGTGAGCGATTCGAGGGCCTCGTCAAATCCGCTGAGTGAGGATCTGGCCGCCGCTGCGCCATCTAGCGCAGTGTTTTGCAGCGTGTCAGCCAGCCCCTTGATAAAAGTCAGTATGTCGGTGGGTCCGCCAGGGCCCACAAAGTTCAGGGCCTCGGGTCCGGTAATTCCGGTAGTAACCGTCAAGCCTTCACCGAGCGATAACGTGCCTGCTGTGGCGGTACCGGTATAGAGTGCATTGCCAGCCGCATCGACTGTATAGGCCGGACCATCACCTTGTCCCGCGAACAAGGCGTTTCCGCCAATGCCGCGCGTGTTTATCGAGGTAATGAGGCTGTTCTGGATGCCTGCCAATTCCGCGCCGATCAGGGCGCGCTGGTCGGCAGAAAGAGTTCCGTTCGCGGCATAGATCGCCAATTCGCGGGCGCGGGCAAAATCATTCGCCATGGTTTGGAGAGCACCGTCGGCAATTTGAAGGTCATTGCGGGCGCGCGATGCATTGGCGCTGTCGACTTCGGCCAGTCGGTCCATCCGGGAAAGCCGCCGTAGACTGGCTGCCGCGACCGGATCGTCCGACGCCGCAGTTAAGCGCTCGCCGGTCGAGATCTGTGTTTGCAGATTTTCTGCCCCGCGGCGCAAACCAGCCATTTCGTTGACCGAGCGCTGGTAAAATCCGGCGGTTCCATTGGTGATATTGGCCATGGTGCTACCTTATCCCGAGTATCGTATCGAAAATGTCGGCTGCGGTTTGGATCACTCGGCCAGACGCCTGAAACGCTTGTTGGTAACGGATTAGATTGGCCGCTTCATTATCGAGATCGACGGCGGTTTCATTGGATAGTTGGCTGGCTGCGCTGCCCGCAATTGTAGCCAAGGCATCGCGCGTAACACTGCGGCTGCTAATCTCGCTCGAGAGGGCGAATAGCAGTCCATCCATCGCCGAAGTAGGGCCGCCGTTGGCAAGACTGCTTTGTAGCGCAGTCAGATTGCCAATGTTGCGGCTATTGGCAGGGCTGCCCGCAGGAGCCGTGGCAATGCCCGCGCCGCTAGCCAAGCTGACCGCAATATCACCCGCGCCGGTGCCGGAAAACACCGGCTGACCCGTGCTACCATCGGGGGCTACTCCATTGGCCTGCGCATTGTTGACGCGCGCTATTACACCGGCTGCGACCAGATCGAGCTCGCTCCGTAGCCCGCCCAACCGGTCGAGCAATTGAGCTTGGCCGGCCAGACTGCCGGCACCGGGCGAGACGGGATTTCCGCCCAAGGTGAAGCTGATCGTGCCATCGGCATTGTTTGTAAGAGCAAGCGTATCGCTCACTTCCCCGCTGACCATCAAGGGCCCGGCATTGCCGCCAAGCCGCACGGTTGCGCGGCCAGCGGCGTCGAATTCGGTGGTGATCCCGGTGCGCTGCGCCAAGTTCGCCAGCAGCGTATCGCGCTGGTCGAGCAGTGCCGCTTTGCTGACACTACCGTCTTGCGCGCGGGCGAGGCCGGCGTTGGTGCGGGCAATTTCCGCGGTCAGAACATTGACCTGGCTAACATCATCGGAAGCGGCAAAACGGGCCTGTCCAGCGGTGCTATCGATCCCTTGTACGGCGAGCGAGAAACTGCTGCTCAGGGTGCGCGCGTTTTCCAGCACCTGAGCGCGTAATTGCGCGCTGAGCGGGTCTGCTGCGAGCGCCGCAAGGCCTGCTTCGAACTCTACTAGGGCGGGATAGACACCTGCCTGCTCAATTGATGTTTCCGCAGCCTTGAGACCCGCTAATTGCACCTCGGCGCGGGCCAAATCGCTGCCGGTCCGGCGCGCTTCAACTTGCAGGAAAGTAGAAGTCGACCGCCCGATACCGTCGACCCGAACGCCTGACATGCGCGAATCGCCCATTAGGCCAACGCCGCCGGTGGCGGTGACTTCAGCCAGCTCGATCGTGCGCCGCGAATAGCCGGGATTGTTGGCATTGGCGATGTTCTGCGCGGTCACGGACAGCGCTGAACGCGCCGCATTTGCGCCTGTCTGGCCGATATTGATGAGGTCTGTGGCCATAAACTAGATCTCCGTCTCAATTCGTGCGGCCAATTGCGCTTCGATCAACTTGGCAAAACCGAATGCGCCAGTTTGCGAGGCGATGTCAGCCAGGTTTTCGTCCTGCATGGCGTTGAATTGTTCGAGGCCGGGGCCGCCAAACAAGGGTTCCTCGCCGCCGAAATTGCTCGCGCGCGCTGCCGCCAGGAACTGGCGGATAAAGATCGCTTCAAATTTCTGCGCAGCTGCTTTCAATTCTTCAGGCGAGTTGATCCCGCCCTTCGCCAATTCGGTAGGCGCGTGTTTGATTGCGAGGCCGGCTGGCGGGCTGCTTGGTGAGATGGCCATTGTCATCACAGCACGACCATTTCGGCCTGCAAAGCGCCTGCCTGTTTCAACGCTTCGAGGATCACCACCAGATCGGAGGCACCCACGCCCAGCCGGTTCAATGCATCGACGATTTCGGACAAATTCGCCCCGCCTCGCATCATGCTGATCCGGTTGCCTTGTTCCTCAACCGAAAGATTGCTTGATTGTTCGACCG